>CAZNGA010000096.1:0-8697 GCA_964572485.1 uncultured Chitinophagales bacterium | reverse complement strand
ATATCAATAGAGAGGGAAAGCCAAGCCATTGTTGAGCCGAAGAGACACCTCCAGTCTACGATCACTATAGCATAATTGACGGAGCTAAGCGGCGTATCAATACCTAAAGGAAGATTTAATCTATAGAAAAGTCGGCTATAGGGTGTTTGTATCAGGATGGTCGGAAAAGAATCTGTTAAATTAGGCAGGTAGATATCGACAGCCAGTTGCTTGCTATCACGCATGGGTATGGAATCAACAATGGTTGGACTCACCTGAGTAAAACCTGCAGAAAAGGTGGTAATGAGTAGGAGTAGTGCAATTATGTAAGTATGATAATGTCTCATGGTCCTACGATCAATACTCTAAAATAGGAATCTTTTGGTACAATTACTTTGAAAAAAAAATGAATACAGAATATTATTTTTGCCAAAATGATTCGTTTTTACTTTTTATTGATTACTTTTGACCAAACGGTCAGTCAAAAATAATTATGGCACCCAGGACAGAAAAACAATTTGAGGAGATTAGGGAGAAAAGCCGGGACAATATTCTGGCAGCGGCACTGGAGCTTTTTGCTATTCATGGGTATCACCATACATCTATTAGTGCGGTAGCTAAGAAAGCGGGGATATCAAAAGGACTGATATATAATTATTTTAGCAGCAAGGAGGAACTGCTGGATATCATCGTTTCAGAGGGATTGAATGAAATTGGAAATCTCATTGATCTAATGGATGAGGAAAATGAACCTTTCAAAAAATTGGAGCTCCTGATCAGAGTCAACTTTGAGAATCTGAAATCCCAGAAGCAATACTGGAAGCTATACTTCTCTACCATCATCCAATTGGAAGTATTTGAATTTGTCAAAGAGAAGTTTATGGTAGCCACCAATAGCTTTGTTGATAAGATCGAGAAGATCTTTGCTGACATGGGCATCAAGCATCCCAGAATTGAAGCGTATAAGTTCGTTGGAATGGTGGATGGAATATGCCTCCATTATTCAGTGTTTTTCCAAGATGAGTATCCTATTGAAGATATAATGAAAACCCTTTTACAAGATTATAAAAAAATTGCAAAATGAAAGATCATAAGAAGTATTTACTGTTGATCGCAACCTTATTACTGTTTGTTGGTTTTACCACTACACCAGATGCCAAAGAGATCGTCAAGAGATCCGATGATAAGTTAAGAGGAAAAACCTCAATGGCGGAGATGACCATAAAGATCGTTAGGCCCAAATGGAGCAGGGAAATGACCCTTAAGAGTTGGTCTATGGGCACAAAATATAGTTTGGCACTGGTCACTTCACCTGCTAAGGAAAAGGGGATCGTATTCTTGAAAAGGGATAAAGAGATATGGAATTGGATCCCATCGATAGACAGGAATATTAAGTTACCCCCATCAATGATGATGCAATCATGGATGGGATCAGATTTCAACAATGATGACCTTATTAAGGAATCTTCTATTGTCGAGGATTATGACCATCGGATTGCAGGGGATTCTACAATATTAGGGAGGCCATGTTATAAGATAGAGCTTATCCCAAAGCCTGATGCAGCGGTTGTTTGGGGGAAAATACTTACATGGATCGATAAAGAGGATTATTTACAATTGCATGTTGAGTTTTTTGATGAGGATGGGTATTTGGTCAATATGATGAATGGTTATGACATTAAGACGCTGGGCGGAAAAATATTGCCATCCACAATGGAAATGATCCCGGTAGATAAGGAGGGATATAAAACGGTGATGATATATAGTTCGATAGAATTCGATGTGAAACTTGAGGATGCGTTCTTTACAACACAAAACATGAAAAGAGTGAGATAGATGAAAATTAAAGAGATCAATATAGTGGCAGGAATATTAATGGAATTGCAATCATTCAATCACCCAATCATTCAATCACCCAATCATTCAATCACACAATTAATATAGGGATGTATTTAAAACTCGCATGGCGCAACATTTGGAGGAATAAGAAAAGGAGTTTGATCACCATTTCATCCATTTTTCTAGCGGTTATTTTAGCAGTTTTCATGAGAGCTATGCAATTGGGCTCCTATGATCTGATCATTGACAGTATTGTGCATTCCTATACGGGCTATATCCAGGTACATTCCAATGGATATTGGGATGAGCAGACCCTGGAAAATTCTATGGAAGTGGATAAGGAGATGATCGAGAAAGTAATGAATGAAAAAGGGGTGACGTTGGTGGTTCCGAGATTGGAAAGTTTCGCATTGAGCTCATATGGCCAACTCACCAAAGGAGCAATGATCGTTGGAATTGATCCGGAGTTGGAAGAAGACCTTATGCGGCTTTCTGAAAAATTGACAGAAGGGGAGATGTTCACTAACGAAAGTAAAAGTGTCTTGCTGGCCCAGGGACTTGCCGATTATTACAAAATAGGTGTTGGTGATACCATCGTGTTGTTAAGTCAAGGGTATCATGGAGTTAGCGCTGCGGGGAAATACCCTATTGCAGGAATCCTGAAATTTGGCTCTCCACAACTGAACGATCGATTTATTTCGATGCCATTAAAAGAAGCACAATGGTTTTACGGGGCTGAAGATAGAATCACCTCTCTCGCACTACTCGTTGGTGAGAACAAGCAAATGAAGAGGACCATAAAGAACTTGAGTGGCAACATAGATATTGAGAAATATGAGGTCATGAACTGGGAGGAAATGATGCCTGAACTGGTCCAAACGATTCAGGCAGACAGTGTTGGTGGGCTCATCATGTTGTTCGTCCTGTATATGATCATCACCTTTGGAATATTTGGAACCGTACTAATGATGACCTCTGAAAGGATGTATGAATTTGGGGTAATGATCTCTGTGGGAATGAAGCGATGGAAGATCGCTGTGATCATTTTCATAGAAACTTGTCTTATCTCATTAGTAGGTGTTATAATAGGTGGTATAGTGATAGAGCCGGTAATATTCTATTTTTCCAAAAACCCAATAACCCTTACCGGCCAGGCAGCGCAAGCTATGATAGATTATGGTTGGGAACCGGTCATGCCCACTACAACAGATCCATCGATAATGATAACACATACCTTGGTTATTGTATTGGTCTCTTTATTTATTGCGATTTATCCAGCGATTGTAATTTCAAGATTAAAACCTGTGAATGCGATGAGGATATAAATTAGATACAAATAATGAAAATTTTTGAAATCAATATATTATGTTAATAAAGGTTTCCTGGAGAAATATTTGGAGGAATAAATTGAGAAGCTTGGTGGTCATAGCATCAATTGTGCTAGGCATTTGGGCAGGAATATTCCTTATGGCCCTTAACAATGGGTTTGTTGTACAGCGTGCAGCTACGGTGATTAACAATTCTATATCTCACATCCAAATTCATAATCCCGAGTTCCTGGATGATAATAGTATTGATTATTATCTCTCTGATCTGGAACCAATGGTAAGTGCTTTAGAGAAAAATCCTAAGGTCAGATCATTTACCCAAAGGTTAATCATGAATGGGATGGCTTCATCTCCTACGGGAGGGTATGGAGTCAAGATCACCGGTATCGATCCTGGTCAGGAAAGTGAGGTGACCCATATTCACCAAAAAGTAATAGAGGGTGGCTATTTGGAAGGTGTCAAAAAAAACCCTGTATTGATAGGTGAACGGTTGGCAAATAAGCTGAAAGTCAAGCTGAGATCGAAAATTGTGCTCACCTTCCAAAATACAGAGGGTGATATCATAGCCGGAGCATTTAGGGTAGCAGGAATATATAAAACTGTGGATGCTAAATACGATGAGATGAATTTGTTCACCAAAGCCGAAGACATACATTCACTGCTAGAAGAAGGACCACTATATCATGAGGTTGCTATTTTAGCGAATAATAGAGAAGAGGTGAATTCTTTAGAAGATGAATTAAAGGGACAATTCCCGGGTGTCACCATTAGATCATGGGATGAGATATCGCCGGAGTTGGGGTATTACACTGAAATAATGGATCAGATGATGTACATCTTTGTTGGGATCATATTGCTTGGGCTTGCTTTTGGAATCGTCAACACCATGCTGATGGCAGTTTTGGAGCGCCGGAGAGAATTGGGGATGCTGATGTCTGTTGGGATGAATAAGATCAAAGTATTTACAATGATCATGTTGGAGACCTTGTTCCTTTCCCTTACCGGAGGGCCATTGGGCATTTTTCTTAGCTACCTGACCATCACCTACTTTGCTATTAATGGTATGGATCTTTCTGTAGTCAGTAAAGGACTGGAGAACCTTGGGGTGAGTGCTATTTTATACCCTGTTTTAGATAATGAATTTTATTTCAATATTGCTTTGGAAGTCGTAATTATTGCATTACTGGCCTCGATATATCCTGCAATAAAGGCACTAAAATTGAAACCGGCAGAAGCAGTGAGGATTTTATAAACAAAAAATTTGAGAGATATGTCTGTAATACACACACAATCGATTTCGAAAATATACAAGGATGACCATGTAGTGGTGAATGCGCTTAATGGAGTTACCATGGATATTGATAAGGGAGAGTTTACAGCAATAGTCGGCCCTTCAGGCTCCGGTAAAACCACCTTACTGAACATTATAGGAGGCCTCGATAGCCCCAGTAATGGCTCTATAAACATTGGAGGAGTTGATATTACCAAAATGTCGGATAACAATCTCATCGATTTCCGTCTGGAGCACATTGGGTTTGTATTTCAGGCTTATAACTTGATCCCTGTTTTGACGGCAAAGGAAAATGTGGAATTTATTATGCTCATGCAAAATCGACCAAAATCTGAAAGAGATAAGCGGGTACTTGATCTGATCGATGCGGTTGGGCTGGCTGATAAGGTCAATGATCGTCCCAACAAGATGTCAGGAGGGCAGCAGCAAAGAGTGGCTGTCGCACGTGCTTTAGCATCAAGTCCGCAATTCATTTTAGCGGATGAGCCAACTGCAAACCTGGATACAAAGTCTACCCAGAATTTGTTGGATATTATGTCTACAATGAACAAAGAAGAAGATATGACCTTTGTCTTTTCAACACATGATCAGCGTGTAATTGACCATGCCAGGAGAGTGATTACCCTGGAAGATGGAAAAATTGTATCAGATATTGAGCAATGATATTCCTATATACTGATTATGAAGAAGTATAGAACATTTATGATCCTGGCTTTGGTTGCCACTATATTTTCAGCCACCCAATTATGGGCACAAAATGGTCAGAAAAAAGAACGTAACTGGTCATTGACGGGATATGTGAAGGACCTCAGAACATTTATCCCTGCTGATGGTTTTGATAGCTTAGTCATTGATAATCTTCTACACAATCGGATAAATTTCAAATGGCACACCTCTAAAAGCATCATAACGGTAATAGAGGCCCGTAACAGAGTGTTCTATGGAGAGGTGGTTCGAAAAACTCCCGGTTTTTCAAAATTAATTGACGCTGATCAAGGGATCTTAGATATGTCAATACTTATTGTGGATGAGCCTTCTTTTGTTTTCCATTCCATGATTGATCGCGCCAACATTAGCTGGGCTAAGAAGAAATTGGATATAAGAGTGGGGCGCCAAAGGATCAATTGGGGTGTCAACTTAGTTTGGAATCCCAACGATCTATTTAACAATTTCTCCTGGTTTGATTTTGATTATGAGGAGCGCCCCGGAACTGATGGTATAAGAATTCAATATTACACCGGAGTAACTTCTTCTCTGGAGATTGCAGCTAAAGCAGTTGATGATGCTGAGGATTTTATTGGTGCTACAATGTGGAAATTCAATAAGAAGGGATACGATTTTCAACTTCTTGGCGGAGTTGCTGAGGAGGATCTGGTTGTTGGTGGGGGATGGGCAGGTAATATTAAAAAGGCGGGCTGGAAGGGGGAGTTTTCTTATTTTCACCCTTACGAAAACCCATCAGACACGGAAGGAATTTATTCAATTACCGTGTCCCTGGATTATTCCTTCAAAAATAGCTTATACCTCCATGGTGCTGCTTTGTATAATAGTAATGGGACCAGCAGTAACACAGTATCCGATCTGATGACCTCAAAGATATCAGCTAAGAACCTATTTCCATATCAGTACGCGTATTTTGGACAAATGGCCTATCCCATTACTCCATTGTTTAATAGTGGCTTAGCTGTAATTTATAGCCCCGGAGATAACATCCTATTCCTTAATCCCTCCTTAACGATTTCTTTAAAGGATAATTGGGAGGTGGATCTACTTGGTCAACTATTTTTCAGTGATATGGATGGAACTTTTAAATCAATGGGGCAGTACTTCTTTACAAGATTAAAGTGGAGCTATTGATCTGGGAAATTTTCTTTTCATAAATCCCCAATAAAAAAGCCCTCATCGACCATGAAGATGATCAATGAAGACTTAAGTATTTAATAACTCTCCAGCTATTTACTATTAGGTGGTTTCAGGTGGTAAAAAAACTTTATCTACCACATGCACGATACCATTTACTGCTTCTATAGAGCCTAATATTTTTGCTCCGTGAACATAAGTACCATCATCTTTTACCTCTACATCAACGTAATGACCTGTTGCCTGATATAACTTCATTCCATCTTTCAATGCTTCAACTTTATAATTTCCGGGAGCTGCATGCAACTTGACAATTCTCGCCAGAGTTGCTTTATTTTCAGGTTTTAATAAGTTCTCAACTGTGCTTTCAGGTAATGCATCAAATGCCGCATTTGTGGGTGCAAATACTGTAAGAGGACCTGCATTTACAAGTACATCAACAAATTCAGCGGCTTGAACAGCAGCTACTAATATTGTATGATCCGGTGAACCGACAGCGATTTGAACAATGTTCTTTCCTGAAACATCATCAACAACACTGCTTTGGCCGCCTTTTACTGGAGCTTCATCGACAGCAGCAGGTGCTTCGGCAACTTGCTCACTTCCTTCATTCCCACAACCCATAAACATAATGGAGATAACGATTAATGAAGAAAAGATAATGGGTAAGTTCTTCATTGTTTGATTTTTTTAGATAATTAATGATTAAAAATAGAAGATAATTATTGTCAACTTTATAACATAGGTCACATTCATAGTTATCTTCTATCAATGAAGTGCAAATCTAATTAAAGAAGTAATTTTTAAAACGTGTAGGGCGATTAAAATGACTTGACCATTTTTGCTAACCGTTCCAAGCCCATTTTCATATTATCTTCAGGTGGCCCAAAAGAAAAACGTATCCATTGATTGAACACTGAATCCTCTTTGGCCGTTTGGTTTGAATTGATGTCGAAAAAATAACCGGGAACGGTAAGCACTTGTTCATTCAATCCATGTTCAAAAAAGTGAGTTGCATTATTTATTGGTTCAGGCAAGTTGCCAATATCAGCCCATGCATAAAAAGCGCCTTTGGGTGTTGGGAAACATTTAATCCCCATCTCCGCCAAACTGTTGACCATGATGTTTCGTTTTTTACTAAACACCTGTCGAAGGGCATTTGTTTCCTGATCAGCCCTTTGGGGCTCAAGTACTTGTAGCGCTGCTCTTTGCATCGGTTGGCTGGCACCACCATCAATGGCACTAGTTGCACAACCGAGGGTCTCGATCATTTGTTTAGGACCAACGGTCCAACCAATACGCCAACCCGGATATCGAAATGATTTGGTCAATCCATCCACTAGTACCACAGGATCATGATCCACATCATCTACATATTGTGCTACAGATACAGGACCATCCCCAGGCAAGGTTTCATTATAAGTGAAATGAGAATAAAACTCATCTACGATCAAAGAACAATTGTGTTCTCTGGCAGCGCTAACATAAGCTGATAATTCATCTCCTTCAATAAGATTCCCTGTAGGGTTGCATGGGTTACTAAAAATAAATCCATCCAAATCATGACTTTCGATCTCATTGCCAAAAATAGTACAGGGGATCCCAAACCCGTTTTCTTTACTTGTTGGGATATTGATAGCTGTTACTCTTCCTTCCTGGTATCTGATCATATCTTCATAAGCCGGGTAGTCAGGAACCTGGTACCCTAACCGCATCACTCCCAGAGACGCAAATATTCTGGAAAGGGCCAGTCGGCCACCCATGGCAATGGTTACGTTCTCTGCTGTGTATTTTGATGTACAATTTTGTCGGTATAATCTATTATAATGATCAGCAACTGATTCCCTCAACTCCTGCATGCCATTTATGGGGCCATATGCCTGATCTCCGGGTTCAATAGAAAAGTGAGTGATACGCGAAGGGCTTCCGGCAATATCTCCAACTTCAGGTTGCCCCTGACCGAGATTTGACCAATCCGGATGGCCATTGTAAAAGCCTTTCTTCATAGCTTCGGCAACAACCCAAATTACTCCCATATATGGGATATCTCTAAATGCACTTGCAACTTCTACAGGCCTCTTATTCACTACAATGTTTTTTGTAAAATCCTCTACACAACTCTACCAAAGGGGTAAAGGCGCTCAAAGATAAAAAATTAATTTACCAAAATTCGAAAGGTTTCAATAAGATATTGAGGATAACTCTTAAATCATAGAAAATTCATGTAGAGCAGTGCAATATTTAGCCAAAAAGAGTGCAAATTATTTGAAGACTGTTCTCATCCACAATTCATTTTGCAGTTGGAGTGTAACTTTTTTGCGAAAACTGTTTCTTTTGTTCTGACGAAAAATCGGTAATTTGTTGTGGGGGGATGTCCCGCTCCCCCAAGGGGAAAATAAT
>CAZNGA010000095.1:0-9153 GCA_964572485.1 uncultured Chitinophagales bacterium | reverse complement strand
CAACAATTTTATATGTGGGTGTTGGAGGCGGTATGGAATTGCTCCAATTTGCGTATTTCAGCAGGCGTAAGGGTGCTGTTATCGGAGTGGATGCTGTAGATGAAATGTTGGAAGCATGTTCTCAAAACATGACTACTGCAGCAGAAATGAATGATTGGTTTGATCCCAATTTTATTGACCTTAGAAAAGGGGATGCTTTAGCATTACCTCTTGAAGACGAAAGTATAGATGTTGCGGCACAGAATTGCCTGTTTAATATCTTTGTCAAAAGTGATCTTGAAAAGGCGCTAAAAGAAATGTACAGGGTTTTAAAGCCGCAGGGGAAATTGACATTGTCTGATCCTGTTTGTGAAACATTTATCCCTGAAGAGATCAAAAATGATGAAAAATTGCGAGCCTTATGTTTGAGCGGAGCTATTCCGTTGAGCCAATATATTGATATGATCACCAATGCTGGTTTTGGCACAGTTGAGATCAGGGCAAAGCGGCCATATCGGATACTTGGCCCTTGGAATTTTGGATTGAAAGATCCGATATATTTAGAAAGTGTTGAAGTTTGTGCTATTAAAGATCCCATTCCCTCTGATGGCCCTTGTGTATTTACTGGGAAGGGTGCCATATATCACGGAAGCGATGAATATTTTGATGATGAAAATGGGCATGTCCTTATGGCAAATGAACCTCAGCAAGTGTGTGATAAAACGGCATTAGCTCTCACCAACCTTGGAAGAGATGATATCTATATCTCTGAGTCCACCTACTTTTATGATGGCGGTGGATGTTGTTGATCCCATTTAGCTACATCATTATTCTTCCTGCCAAAAGCAAGAACAGCCAAATGTGTGCTATAAATTGCTTTGGGAGTATTATATTTGATGGAATGATCATTAGAATCGAAATATAAATAGCAGTAATTTATAGAAGCATGGCTTATATTAATGTGATAGAACCGGAAAATGCAGAAGGAACCTTATCAGAAGTATATGATGAGATAATTAGTAAAAGAGGTAAGATCGCTAATGTGATAAAGGCGCAAAGCTTGAATCCAACATCCATGCAGCAACACCTGGATCTTTATATGACCCTGATGTTTGGGAGTTCAAAACTCAAAAGATATCAGAGGGAAATGATCGCTGTCGTTGTATCTTCGGCAAATAATTGTGACTATTGTTTAACTCATCACAGTGCAGCTCTTAATTTATTTTGGAAGGATGATGGTAAGATCGTACAGCTCCAAGATGATTTTAATAAGGTGAACTTAAGTCAGGAGGATCATTTAATTTGCCAGTTAGCGGTAGACCTGACGAAGAATCCCGGTAATGATGGACGAGATGAGCAAATTAATATGCTCAAAGAGGCAGGCTTTGATGATGGCACGATATTGGATATTACTCTGATCATATCTTATTTTAACTTTGTGAATAGAATGGTGTTAGGATTAGGTGTCTCTTTGGATATGGATAAAGGAAAAGGATATAAATATGATTAATGAAAATTAAATTGTCATGAAGTATCTTATTGTAATTGCACTGCTCTTTTCTACATTTAGTGGTAATTCTCAAAGAATTGTTGTTGTTGATGAAAAGAATGCGGAGGAAAATGACATCAGAGGTGTTTATAATGTAAATCAACAGGAGAGCACCATTAAAAGGAAATGGCTTCCAGGAGATGATGTTTTTACCTGGGATGGCTTTACTTTAAAAAGAGTCTTTAATACTGGATATGATGAATGGACATTTGATGGAACTATCTTACGAAGGAAGTGGGGTACTGGGGAAGATGAGTTCGTATGGGATGGTACAACGCTAAAACGTAAATGGAGTACCGGGGATGATGAGTTTGAGTGGGATGGGAAATACCTCAAACGGGTATGGAATACCGGCGATGATGAATTTATTATTGAAGGCAACGTTGCCAAACGGCGTTGGAAAACGATGGATGATGAATGGGAAATTGAAGGAGATATTCCAATTCCCGTAATAGCAATTGTTATCCTTGGTTTCGTTCAAAAAAAGGGCTGATAACAATTCTGTCTTCTCATTTTTGTTTCCCCTGTTGATCGAATAGGCCCGTTTTCTTTGAGAAGTCGTCACAAAATTGCTTCATATCTTCTAATATAGCCGTATTTCCTGTGGCACGCTGAAAACTCTCAGCCAATGTAACCAGTGTCTGAAAGAAATGAGCATACATTTCATTCATGGGCATATCTTTTGTCCACAGGTTTAAAGTCAGCGTATTTTTTTCTTCTCTACCCCAAATTGAGATCATAACTGATTTGCAGTCTTTCACTTCTTTTTTTTGTGCATCTGTGGCTATCCATTCAATAGCCTCAGGGATATTCTTTTCATCCAATGTGAATTTGAAGTTTATTTCTGAAGTTGATTTTTTTGGCATTTCTGAAATTTATTTATTTAATAATGAACTAAAAGTAGTTATTGTACATTTAATATCAATGGATAAACCATTTTTAGGTATTTTTAGGTTTCACATCTTGTGAATGGAAGAATTCATAAACTTCATGAAATGAATATATTTATTGAGTCTAGGATATTGTTGATAACCATCATGGCTACCATCTTAATGAACGGATGTTCAGCTCAATCCGAGGAAGAACTTACTTTAAGTGCTAAGGCAAATACTTTTGAGAAGTATTTTGATCAGGAATGGGCACTTAATGAGATTTGGGATGATGGATTGGCAGAGGTTGCCATATATGATGCCCGACGTGTCAAATATGGGATAATCAGAGAATGCACCTTTACATTTGCTACAGTGAAGGAGCATTTTAACAAGGCATATAATGTGAAAACTGATGATTACGAAAGAGAGGACCTTTTCGAAGTGATGAAGTTAAATGTCTTTGGCCGAGTTGAAACTGATAATTATCCATACCACTTCCTGACTAGTGTATTTATAAAGAGGAATGACCCTTCACATCTTTTTAAGATGACCAACAGCTCACAAGAGTGGTGTGGGAATACTTTTAAGGAATTTTCTGAGGCGGAAACTTTCTACAGCTACCAGTTTAATTCTTACTTTGACGGCGAAGGGAAAGGAGTTTTAGAACTTCCTAAAGATGTAATGTTTGAGGACCAATTGCCAATAGCACTTAGAAGCTTGAAGTTTGAAGAAGGACTCACCTTTGGTGTCAAAATTATTGAATCACAAATATCCAATAGGGCAAAGACACCGACGATCTATGATGGCGAAATTTCTGTGACTTCATCAATTGATACGATCAAGAATATTGTCGGTGAAAATGAATCAATATTTGATCTCCATGACCTGTGGTTGATCACTGTAACTTTAACCCCTGATAAGATCAATAAATATTGGTTCTCAAAAGCATACCCCCATTTTTTTGTGAAATTTGAGAACGAAGCTGTCGAGACGCTGCTGTTAAAAGCTGTGACTAGATATGCATATTGGAAACGAGATCGATGAGTAAGAAAGGCAAATGTAGTTGCTCCTGCAGACAACTTATCTTTGCTGGTCTTTTTGGCTTGCTTATAGCCACTGGGATCACCTGTAACAATCTTACAGGGCAAAATAAACCTGGGAAGATCACTGGCGTAAATTTTGTAGGCCCTGCAAAAAAAATGGAAGCCAGTGCAATGAAAGCTGTGAGTTCGATCAATGCTCAGTGGATTGCGGTGAATCCTTATGCAATGTCAAAAAAAGGGTTTCCTCAAGTTACTTTTAATTTTGATAGACAATGGTGGGGAGAGCGGAGTGATGGTATCATTACAACCATTAGCTATGCACAGGCTCACGGATTAATGGTGATGGTAAAGCCTCAAGTATGGGTAGGGCATGAGGGTTGGACAGGAACATTCTCCCTCTCTTCAGAAGAAGATTGGAAAATTTGGGAACAGCAATATGAAAAATATATCTTAACAATGGTGGCAATTGCTGATTCAATGAACACTGAGATATTTTGTATGGGTACTGAATTTAAAACTGCTGTGGAGCAAAGACCGGAGTTTTGGAAGCAGTTGATAGCAAAGATCAGGAAGAAATATCAAGGGGAACTTACCTATGCCGCCAACTGGGATAACTATAAAAATATTACCTTTTGGGATCAATTGGATTATATAGGAATTGATGCTTATTTTCCACTGTCAGATATTGATATCCCGGTCAAAGATGACCTCTTAAAGGCTTGGGAGACACCAGTACAAGAAATGGAATCTCTGCAAAGTAAATATGCTAAGCCGATATTATTCACTGAATATGGTTATAGAAGTATCCCCGGATCCACCGGGGAACAATGGAAGTTGAAAGAATCCTGGGAGACGGATAGAAAAGCAAATATGAAGGTGCAAGTAAATGGGTATGAAGCACTATACCGCACATTTTGGAATAAAGAGTGGTTTGCAGGAGGATTTATTTGGAAATGGTATGATTATCATTCTATTGCAGGAGGTTTGAAAGACACCGATTATACCCCTCAAAATAAGCCGGTAGAAAAGGTGATCAGTAAATGGTATCAGTGAACACAACAAGATATAATTCAAAAATGTAAACAACTAAAATGATCAAGAAAGAAACATTTTCATTCATTAAAGAAGTAAAGGCGAATAACAACCGAGATTGGTTCAAGGCCAACAAAGACAAATTTGATAACGCTAAAAGTAATTTTGCGGAATTTGTAGATGAACTGTTATTAGGGGTCACAAAATTTGATAAGCGATTATCAGGGGTATCTTCCGGAGAATGTGTATTCAGGATCTATCGTGACGTGAGATTTGCTAAGGATAAATCTCCCTATAAGACCAATTTAGGTGCAGCAATGGCTAAAGGTGGGAGAAAATCATTTTTAGGGGGGTATTATTTTCATATCGAGCCGGGTGGAAATTCCTTCCTGGCAGGCGGCTCTTATATGCCGGCAGGAGATTTGCTAAGCGCTATTCGACAAGAGATCGATTATAATTCAGGAGAATTTAAGAAGATCATTCAAAGTAAGAGCTTTTCAAAATATTTTGGCGATTTATCAGAGACACATAAACTAAAAATGGCTCCAAAGGGCTATCCGAAGGACCATCCTGATATTGAGGTGTTAAAACTTAAAAGTTATGTGGTAATGCACAAAGTGCCTGATAAAGAGGTGCTTTCAAAAGATTTTTTGAAATATGCTTTAAAGGTGTATAAGGAAATGAAGCCGTTAAATGACTTTTTAGTGCGTGCAACAGATTGAAAGGGTATAACTAATAGATCACGAAACCAAGGACCATTAGGTTGATAGTTACCAATGCCAAATAATATAGCAACAACTTATTGTTTTCAACCTGTTTAAATAGAGAACCTCCCGAATTAACTTTTCTCTCAAGAAAATACTGCTCTGTTAAAAAATTTGCTGTTTTCATAATTTTGAAATTGATAATTTTAATGCTCTTTATACAACAAAGGTGCTGCAATAATAGTGCCCAGCAAAGTCGTTATAATTATCTTCCTTACAGATGTAAGAAATTTTTGGTTTTACTTAAATTCAGATACTTGAGAATATCTCCTCGGTATGATAATTCGGAAATGAGGATCATCCCAACAATAAGGTATTCAATAGCCACCAACCAGAGGTTCTCTTGATATGGAAATGTCATATATGGTGCATAGGATAGCATCACCAATGCCGACCAGATAATAGGGTATCTAAATCCAGTTAAAGGTACTAAAGCAATTAAAGTTACTAAGTACCATGGATGAACAATACTTGCTAAACCTAAATAGATGGTTATTGCCCAACACATTTTTGGGAATACCTCTTGCCAGTTTGTTCTTTTTCCCCTCATCGAAATAAATACAATTGATAGAAAAGTAATGATCGCAAGAACAATACCTGCCTGTGCAATAATATTATAACCTACCAATTGGTAACCGAGCCATCGTACTATATAATATATGCTTGCATTGAACTCAAATTGCTGAAAGTATAGCTGTATGCTGCTAAAATACCTGGTGAAGAGGTCAGGATGACGAAACCCATAGAATGGGATCAGAAAAACGATCCCAACGATCATGGAATACAATATCCCCTTTTTGATCCCAAGTTTTCGGATCAATAAAGGCAAGAATATAAAGGGGATCAGCTTTACCCCTGCTGCCATTCCAAATGAGATGGCTGAAAGATTTTGCTTGTTGTGAAATAGATGATACAGTGCCAGGAGAAGGAAAAAGACCATCAATCCTTCAAAGTGCAAATTCCCGGTAATCTCAATGATGACCAAAGGATTCAGTGCATATATCAATACGCTCTTTGGGGGAAGTTGAAACCTTGTGGCTAACTGACTAATAATGAAGATGGACCCTATCTCAAAGAAAAGGAGGAAGCACCTCATAATAACTACACTACCTGTAATATCATTTGGGAAAATAGATACTGAAGTCCAATATATAAATTGACAAATGGGAGGGTATATGGTAAAGTATTCTTTTGAGTTGAGGTGCGCAAATAGTTGTTCATTCATTCCCGAGGCGGTATAATAAGAGGGGATATGCAAAAAAGGATTTTCGCCTGAAGCAAGCAATTGACCATCCCATATAAATCGAAAATAGTCGTCTGATAAGTTTGGAATAAGATATAATAAGGAAAGGCGAAAGATGATAGCAAATGCAATTCCCAATCTAATATTTGCACCTCTGTATATAATATAAGTATAGCCCAGGAAAAGAAGAGTATATAATATTGCAAATTGGACGAAGTCAGTCCTGGGCGTAAAGTAGGTGATCCAAACATATATTACCAGAGAGGTAAAATAGATCAAGTATTGATACAGTTTTGGACGGTCCATTGCCTTATTTTATACTTCCCGCGTTATTTTGATGTTAGTGATTGCTTGATCGTGTAAAAGAAAATTAATGAGAATCCAAAAGATAGCATACCGTGAAATGGCAGGAAGCCATATTCTCCTAACTGTAAAGCAAAATAGATTCCTCCAATGAAATATAAAGCCAGCAAGCCTTCCATAATAGTGAGATAGGTGATCTTAGTGGAAAAATATTTCTTATTGTTCCAGGTATCTTTTGTGTTCTCAATCCTGAATTTTGGAGTCCTGATAAATGGCGACTTAAAGCCAAGGTAGCCCTCAACTACAGCAATTGAATTGTGAAGTGACAAGCCCATGGAGATGGATAGAAAAAGGGGGAATGTGGGCAGGAAGTTCCATGTGGTTGAGAATACATTTTTCTTCTCCTGATATAAGGCGGTCCAATAGAAGGCACTTAAAAACAAAAGACTTAGCATCAGAATTGGCGCCAGGTCAAAGAATAATTTGAACTCAGGGGAGAATGATTTGATGAAGAGGATCGGGATACTCAACAAAGCGGTGATTAGGATACTTATAAAAACAGTGCTATTCATTAAATGAAAAATGGCATGTACTTTAGATGAAAGTGGGATCTTTGACCGCAGAACGGTTATTAAATTCTTCTTGGCTGTCTCTGCTCCACCTTTGGTCCAGCGAAATTGCTGCGTTTTGAGTGCGTCGATCGTTGCAGGAAGCTCTGCAGGAGAGCGCACGTCCTCTAAGAACTTAAATTTCCATCCTTTCATTTGTGCCCGGTAGCTAAGATCAAGATCTTCTGTAAGGGTGTCATGGTGCCACCCATCACCATCAATGATGCAACTCTTACGCCATATTCCGGCAGTGCCATTAAAATTGATGAAGTGATCTCCTGAATTACGCCCTGTCTGTTCTACCGAAAAATGGGCATCCAAACCAAAGGCCTGAAGTTTGGTCAGCAAAGAGTAATTTTTGTTGATGTGGTCCCATTTGGTCTGAACAAGGCCTACATTTTTATCTTTAAAGTAGGGGAGTGTTCTCTGAAGAAAATCAGAGGTAGGGATAAAATCAGCATCAAAAATGGCAATGAATTCCCCTTTCGCCTTTTCCAATCCTTTGGCTAGTGCACCTGCTTTGTACCCTGTTCTGTCATTCCTTGTGACCTGCTCAATCTGATAGCCCTGCCGCTGCAACGAGCTTACTTTCTTTGCAGTGATCTCAAGAGTTTCATCATTGGAATCGTCCAGCACATGAATTTCAAATCTGTCTTTTGGATAATCAAACTGTGCAACTGCATTAATAAGTCGTTCCACTACATACATCTCGTTGAAAATAGGCAGTTGAACAGTTACAAATGGGAAGTCACTCTCAGTTATATTTGATTCCGAGTAAACTGATTTGTATTTCGAACGGACATATAAAATGACCAGATGAAGTTGAATAAGGGAATAAAGGAAAATAAAGAAAAAGGACACCCCATAAATAATCAATAATGTGATCTGGATCGCTACCATCTTTGGGTAATTAATTTCATAAATACCTGAATATTGTCCACAATATTTTAACTCCTGCCATAAATGTACCCTTTATAGTTCCTGTAACTTTAGAAATGCCGATCCTTTTTCGATAATTAACAGGAACCTCACAACATTTGAAACCATTTTTGGCAGCTTTTAGTTGCATTTCCACGGTCCAGCCAAAGGTCTTATCCTGCATATTTAATGAAAGTAACTTATCGAATTTTATGGCACGGAATGGTCCCAGGTCAGTGAATCTGATAGAATATAATAAGTTGAGTAGTTTGGTTGCCAGCCAATTACCAAAGATCTGTTGTGGCAGCATCGATCCTTTTTGACGGTTCCCAAGGGCCCTGGAGCCGATCACCATATCATATCCTTCTTCAATAATGGGTTTTACCAATGTTTCCATCTCTTGTGGGTAGTCAGAATGATCGCCATCAAGGAACACAATAATATCAGGCTGAGCATCCGATACTTTGCCCTTAGCATACTGAATACCTTTTAAGCAGGCATACCCATATCCAGGCCTGTCCTCTGTAAAAACTGTAGCACCTGCATCGCGTGCATTATTGGCTGTATTGTCTGTGGATCTATTATTTACTACCACAATTTCATGCACCAGCTCTTTGGGTATTTCTTTGATCACCTTTGAGATGGCTGCTTCTTCGTTAAAGGCGGGTATAATAACGAGAATATTCAATGTCGTAGAATTTTAGGTAAAATTACTGTATTTAATAATGGAAGAGTAATTTCTCATAAGACTAAATGGTTCCCATATGGGAAGTCATAGTTGCATTTTTTGTAACTACTCAGCAGGTAGAATTTAATTTAACAAATTGATTTTAAATGATTTA
>CAZNGA010000094.1:421-9473 GCA_964572485.1 uncultured Chitinophagales bacterium | reverse complement strand
ATATAAAGGGGAATTGCGTAAACGTATATAAAAAGGATTCAACCCATCAATTCCTCTATTCTTTTCCTGAAACTGAAGCCGGCAAGGACGATTATTTATACTCACCTACCAACCTTTTTGTAACTAAAGAGGAAGTTTACGTAAGTGATTTTGGTGGCTTCAATGTTAAAATATATGAGCATGATGGCACCTTTATAAGATCTATTGGAAGCTATGGTAAATCACTTGGCCAATTTGTAAGACCGAAAGGGATAGCTGTTGATCGTGAGTCAAACCTCTTTGTGGTAGATGCGGGATTCGAGAATGTTCAGATATTCGATAAATCAGATAAATTGTTGATGTTCTTTGGCGGGCCTTACAAAGGGCCGGGATATATGTGGCTGCCCTCCAAAGTATCTATTGACTATCGTAATCTTGAGTATTTTCAAAAATATGTGAATCCAAGATACCACTTGAAATATTTACTGTTAGTCACCAACTCCTTTGGGCCGGATAAAATTAGTATTTACGGAGCTATTGAACTAAAAGGTAATACTACTAATTAAATGTACTCTCGCAGCAATATATTTTTGTTTGTTGTATTTTTTGTGGTGGCATTGTACTCTTTTACTGGCTGCTCGCCTAAAACAAACTATAATGTCCTGTCCTTCTTTTTCGATGGGGTTCCAAATAGATGGGCTAATACTGATACCATTATCGTTATAGATACTGTTGCAGCACCGGAACCTGAAAAACTGTTTAAACCAAGTTTCTACTACCACCCTCCTTTTTCTGAAAATAAATGCGCTTCATGCCATGATAAATCAAGGATGGGCAAGTTGGTGATGGAGGTTCCAGGACTTTGTTTTCAATGCCATGAGAGCTACGCTGAAAAGAATGAATATACCCATGGTCCTGTAGCGGGGGGGTATTGTTTATCTTGTCATCACCCTCATAAAACAAAGAACAAAAAAGTACTATTATATGATGGCCAGAATCTTTGCCTTCATTGCCATGATTCTAAGCAAATATTTAAAAACGATAAGCATAATGAGATCAAGGATAAAAATTGCACCGAATGTCATGATCCACATGGAAGAGATAATAGAGATCTACTGAAGCCGGAATCATGTTATCAATGTCATAATGACTTTAATGACTCATTTAAATACTTACATGGGCCAGTGGCTTCAGGAAATTGTATGTCTTGCCATAGCAGACATACTAATATAGATTCAAAGATGCTGACTCGATCAGGCCAACAAATTTGTTTGCATTGCCATGATTCAAAGGATGTATTTAAGAGTGAATACCATGCAAGTATTGGCAATGATAATTGCACTGAATGCCATAACCCTCATGGAGGCGAAGATAATTTTATTTTTAAATGATCAATTTATCATAGGTGAAAGCGGTTATAAATATATGTCTCATCTTACTGGTAACAAGTAGTTGCTTTGCCCAAAAGCGATCCCTTTCAATAGGACAATGGCACCTTAAATCGATATCAGGGGAGTTTAGGACGAAGGGTCTCTATAGGGAGCAGGAAACTATTGCCCCTACGCTTTCAGAATCTTCAAGCAGCGCCCATTTTTCAGGCGGATTGAGGTTAAATACAAGGAGTTATTTTTGGCATCCAAGATTTTTTATGCTTGATGTTGATGTGGAATATAGCCCTGAAACTTTTCAGCAGAATTACTTAATAATTCCTGATCGCTCTGAAGTTACAACGATACAGAAGATGAATCTGAGAGGAACATTTTTCAGCTCAAAACCAATTACCCTCACACTATTTACAAATGTCAATCAAAACCGCATCAATAGGGATGACATGTCTAACCTGAAATCAAAGGATTTTATATGGGGGAGTTCATTGACATTTAAGAATAAGCGCCTTCCAATGTCGTTTGGATACAACCAGGCAACCTGGGATCAGGAAGAATTACAAACTGACCGTACTTTTAAAGTTAAGAAGAGTAATTTTCATGCGAAAGCAAACACCTCGCTTACTCCTATTGATAAGCATGAACTCTCCTTTAATTTGGATGGATACCAGCGCCAGGATGTGAATCCGAATATTGACGTGAACTCAATGAAAAATGACATTTACATAATTAAACTCACCGATGAGCTATATTTTGATAAAGATAGGAATTATAGCTTTAGGTCAATTGTTACGAATTACGATCAAAAGGGGTATGTTGGTATTAGAAGATTTCAAACAAATGAGAGCTTTGTCTTCAAGCTCCCAAATAAGATGAAGTGGGTTGGCTCCTACAATTTTTATAATTTTCAGTTAGCAGCTCAAAAATCTAATAACCATACCATATTCACTGAATTTGCTCATAAGCTATATCTAAGTTTGAAGTCATCAGTATTCTTTGAATATTCTAATATTAACCATACAGTGTATCGAGAATCAAATACAAAGGGTGGCCTTGGCTTAAATTATAGTAAGAATATTCCCAAAGGAAATTTAAATATAGTTTATAAATATAGAAGGCATCATCACAATATGAATGCTGATCCTGTTCAGTTGATCGTTGGGGATAAACAATATACCCTTATCGATGGGGATATCATATTATTTGATCATGCCTATATAGATATCAATACTGTTGTTGTTAAAGACCTATCGGGCGTAATAATTTATCAGGAGGGCCTTGATTATCAATTGTTCGAAAGAAATGATTATATAGAAATACGGAGAATCTTGGGTGGGCAAATTGTCAATAATTCTAGTGTTTTAGTTGACTATATCACCACAAAACCTGGAGATTATAGTTATGATGTGAACTCACATACCTTTGAAATTAGTTGCTTGATGTTCAGCAGGTTGATAAAACTGTATTACCGGAAATCTATTAACGATTATGTAAATATCAATCAGACAGAATTTTTGACTTTAAATTATTTTACTAAAGATGTGATTGGGGCCCGCCTCAATTTTGATTTTGGGAGCATTGGAGCTGAAGTTGATAACTATGAAAGCACGATCATCCCTTATAGATCTATTAGATATTTCACAATGCTGAGATGGGATTATAAGAGAAAATTGCTTTGTTCTTTAAATGGTAATTTAATGGATTATAACAAGATCGGTGAAGATGGAGAGCAGCGATACACAGATGTCTCTGGCAAAATTGCATATCAATTCAGGCCGGCAACAAAGCTTAATATTGAATTGGGATATAGGAATCAAAAAGGGGAAGGAATAGATTTGGATCTATTCATAACAAGAGCAGACTTTACTTCACTTATTCGTCAACTCTATTTCTCTGTTGGATTTGAAATGTACAAACGACTCTATTTAGGAGAAGATTTTAATTTAAAGGGTGTTTACATGCAAATAAAAAGAAAATTCTAAAAATAAGCATTATGAAAAAGATTCTAACCGTACTGGTAATTGGACTATTAGTCTTGGGACTCAGTTTCCTAAGTAAAAGTAAAACTGGAATTAAAACAGGTGCTGATGTTGATCTTATTTTCACAGAGGAGTTTAGTCCTGAGGATAAAAGTTGCACAGATGCAGGTTGCCATGCTGATGTTATTGATAATGAAGTAGTTCATGCTGCTGCAGATGATAATGGTTGTGATAATTGCCATAAATCTAATGGGAATGAGCACCCCAAGAAAAATGTGAATGGATTTACTATGAAAGAAAGTGTTCCTCAGGTATGCTTTGTTTGCCATGATGAGAATAGTAGCAAGAAAAATGTGCACCCACCTGTAGCTAAAGGAGAATGTATGACCTGTCATACTCCTCATAGTGCACCCAGCTGGTATTTATTAAATAGTTATCCTTCCTCTACATTATGCGAAAAGTGTCATGATATTGACCTATTGGTTACAAAGCCGGTGATACATAAGCCTATAAGTGATGGTTTATGCCACAAATGCCATGACCCACATGAATCAGATCGTGAGTTATTATTGAAGAAAGACAGACCTGCCATGTGTATAAGATGTCATAAGAATCACAAGAAGCTCCTGAAACTGGAGAATAAACACGGGCCTTATAATGATGACTGTCTTAAATGTCATGAAGTCCATAGCTCATTATTTGAAGGGATGCTTGATGAAAATGTTCAAAACTTGTGTTATGGCTGCCATGAAGGGATGAAGAATAAAATTGAGAGTACGACCCTGGTTCATAAAGCTGTATCAGAAGAGAAGTCTTGTGTAAATTGTCATAATCCTCATGCTTCAACAGAGCCGAGTTTCCTATTGGCTAATGAGAAGGAAGTGTGTCTAAAATGCCACAATAAAGTAATAATTAGTGAAGAGAGGGAAATAGCCAACATTCAAAAATTAGTTGATAATAGTGATTTTGTACATAAACCAATAAAAACGGATGGATGCATCATTTGCCATAAGCCTCATGCTTCAAATAATCCTTTTTTATTGAAAAGTAAATTCCCTACCGGGAGATATGCTCCTGCTGTAGCAGACAACTTTGGCATATGCTTTGAATGCCATGAAAGCTATCTTTTTGAAAAGGAAACTACTACTACGGCAACGAATTTTAGAAATGATGAACAGAATTTGCATACGGTCCACATTAATGGAGAAAAGGGCAGAAATTGTAATATCTGCCATAACGTTCACGCCGGTGCAAGACCACATCTGATTGCCAATGTTGTTTCATTTGGAGAATGGGAAATGCCTGTTAACTATACATCATCTGAAGATGGCGGGTCTTGCAACCCAGGATGTCATAGTGAAAAATCATACAAGAGATAAGAAGGGAGCTATTTTTTTACAGCTTCTTCCATGATCACATCATAGAAGTATCCATATCCAAAATCTTTATTCAGGAAGATCTTGCCTTCCACAGTCACTGTATCTCCTACTGTAAATGTTTGATCTGATGTAATTGCAAGGTCAAATTTCCCTGAGAATTCTGTCCCATCCTGCAGGTGGATCCAATTCCTTCCCATTATTGCTTCACTAAATTTTGTGACTTGCCCTCTGATAGCAACCACTTTCTCAGCGTACTCCTCTTTTTTGGAAAATAGTTCAGCAATAGTAATTCCGTCCTTGGCTGGCTCAACTTCAATTTCATTTTTCTCAGTGTCAGCCTTCTTTTTATGTAATTCATTTAAAGGTTTTGTAGCTGCCTTTTTGGGCTCGGTGCTTATTCCTTCTAAGAATAGGATCGATGGGAAGGACCTTTTTAATTCCTTGCTTTCAAAATTCTTCATTTCCATACCCTCTTCATAATAATAGGTTTGGCCAACTTCTGCTTCCATTTTTGGAACAGCAAGCCATTGCTCCTTATCATTTTCTGTTACAAGCAAATAAGTGTAATCGCTTGTATGAATTACCTCTGCCACTACAACTTCATGAAAACTAGATTTTTGTTCATTTGCTGGAGAGGGATCTTGACTCTGGCATGCTGTTATCATTGCCAATATTGCCATAGTAATTAATGAAAATTTCATCTTATTTATTTTTTGTGGATTATAGTAAAAATTGTATTGCAAAATTACCTATAAATCTTGGATATTGAATAGTGAAAGGTGTTATTTTATTACTGTATGCACCAATTATTTCAGGCTAATTTTTATAACTTTATAAGGTGATTTCTATCATATTTAATTACATCAAAATGTGGTTATTTTGTTTACTAAATATGATAACTATGCTATTAATTTTTAACAATTATCTAATCTGACATATAATGAAACAAATCCTTAACATACTATATTCTACAAAAACAACATTGGTGCTGTTACTTATTTTTACTGTGGCTATTGGTGCTGCCACTTTTGTGGAAGACGCCTATGATACAATTACTGCCAAAAGGTGGATCTACAATGCGAAATGGCTTGAGGTGGTATTATTCTTCCTGATCATTAATTTTATTGGTAACATTACGAAGTACAATCTTCTAAGCATAAAAAAAGTAGGAGGTCTCATATTTCATCTTGCTTTTATCGTTTTAATTGTGGGCGGTGGAATTACAAGGTATACCGGCCTCGAGGGTAATATGCGCATACGGGAAGGTGAGTCTTCTAATATTATATATAGTTCGACTCCCTATTTACTGGTATTTGTTAATGATGGAAAGGAAAATTATTCTTATGATGTTCCCATTTATCTTAATGAGTACTCTGATAATGATGTTCAGTTAACCATTAGATCTGAGGAGAAGGGCCCAATTGATATTCAACTCCAGAGTTTTGTAAGTAATGCTGTAGAGCAATTACAGGAGGAGGTAGAAGGAGGTGGCAATGTCATTGAGTTATTTGTAGCTATTGAAGATAGAAGTGCAACTATATTTTTGGAAGATGGTGAGAATAGAACTTTTGGGGAGTTTTCTATTGGCTATAATAATATAGAACAAGAACATGGAGTGCAATTGGTTGATAAAGATGGAGGATTGAGATTGATTGTTCCACATGATATCAGGCACGTTAAAATGCCTGAAAAGGTGGTAGACACATTATCGAAAGACAGCCTTGTAATGCTGGTAGAAAATGATGTGTACAATGTACATGGTGCCTATTTTGCTTGTAAGAAGATCCATAGGAATTCTAAGATCCAACTGGTATCAGGGAATGAGGATGCAAAAGGTGCAGATGCATTATTAATGGATGTTACCTTTAGTGGAAAAACCTATAGTGCCCCTGTGTTTGGCGGCTCAGGCTATAATGCAAAGTATCAGGAATTTACTTTTGATGGCATGGTATTTAATTTTGCCTATGGCAACAAGCCTATTGAATTACCATTTTCAATCTATTTGAATGATTTTATCCTCGACAGATATGCAGGTTCGATGAGCCCCTCATCCTATGCGAGCGAAGTTACTGTAATTGATGACAGGACGGGTGTAAAAGAGCCACATAGAATTTTTATGAATAATGTGTTGGACCATGATGGTTATAGGTTCTTCCAATCTTCCTATGATAATGACGAGAAAGGGACCATTTTATCTGTTAACCACGATTTTTTCGGTACCTGGATATCATATTTTGGCTATTTCCTGCTTGGGTTAGGCTTTGTTATTTCATTATTTAGTAGGAATTCAAGGTTTAATGAATTAGGAAGAAGAATCAGGCAGATAAGAGTTGACAGAAAGGCATTGACAATGATCATTGCCCTATTATTGTTATCAAATGGGACCTTGTTGGCTCAGGAAAGTATTAGCAAAGCTGTAAGCTCAGAACATGCCAATAAGTTTGGCCGATTAATTGTTCAAACCCGTGATGGCCGTTTTCAACCCATTCACTCTCTTGCTAATGATGTGATCCATAAGATTTCAAAAAAAGACAAATTTGACATTAAGGGAAAAGGAGAGATGGATGGAATGCAAGTATTCCTCGATATGCTCATAGATCCTGACTTTTGGAAGCATCAAAAGATGATCTATGTACGGGAAGAGTCAGTGAGAGATATTATTGGATCCAATGGGAAACTTGCCTCTTTCAGTGATTTCTTTAAAGAGCATCGTGAATATAAGCTTTCAGAATATTCTTCGAATGCCTCTATTAAAAAGCAGGGCGAGCAAAATAAATTTGATAAGGAGATCATTAAGGTAGAAGATAGAGTGAATGTATGTATGATGGTCTATCGGGGAAGTTTTCTTAAGATATTTCCTCTTCAGAACGGTGAGAATTATGAATGGATCAATCTGGAAGACTCACTTGCCTTTGTGCCCTTGACCGGTAGTGTAGGGGTGATCAATGACTTTCTTCAATTGGATGAGTTCAGTTATGCCAGCTTTTTGCGATTATATTTGGAAGAATTGGAGAAAGCAGTAAAAACTGGTGACTATACAGAAGCCGATAAAATACTGGCCTATATTTCACAGGTGCAACGGCAGGGAACTCCTGAGGAGTTATTGCCTTCCGAATCAATGATTGACTATGAGATACGATACAATAAGTCAATGATATTTATTAAACTCAAGAACTATTATGCTTTGTTGAGTCTCATATTATTTGTACTTGCATTCATTGATAATCTTAGGGTAAAGACCAGCAAGATCGTACGGATATTGCTTTACTTTTTTATTGCATTGTTAGCACTTGCTTTCCTTTACCATACCTATGGTATGGTGATCAGATGGTATTTAACCGGGCATGCACCTTGGAGCAATGGCTATGAAGCACTGATATTGATTGCTTGGGGTGGATTATTAGCAGGATTTTGCTTCATGCGAAATTCAAAGATCACATTAGCTGCTACAACATTACTGGCCTTCTTTATGCTAATGACAGCCAGCCATAGTAGCTATGATCCTCAATTGACCAATCTTGAGCCGGTACTTAAATCTTATTGGCTGATCATTCATGTGGCAGTAATTACTATCAGCTATGGGTTCCTAGGATTAGGTTTGTTCCTGGGATTGGTGAACCTGTTTATCTATTTATTCCTAACGAAAAAGAATGTGAATAGACTTGGTCAAACCATTAAGGAGTTAACTTATATAAATGAAATGACCATCACCGTTGGCCTCATGCTTGCTGTTATTGGAACCTTTCTTGGGGGTGTTTGGGCAAATGAATCCTGGGGCAGATACTGGGGATGGGATGCTAAAGAGACCTGGGCGCTAGTCATTGTGATTACTTATACCATGCTGCTGCATTTCAGATTCATACCAAAACTAAAAAGTGCTTATGCCTTTAATGTGGGCTCAGTAATTGGATTTGGAAGTGTGCTAATGACATTCATTGGTGTTAACTATTACTTATCAAAAGGATTGCACAGTTATGCTTCCGGTGATACTCCTGTATTTCCGGTTTGGGCATGGGTGATGATCATTGGAATTATTATGGTAATGATGGGTGCTGGATCAAAGGAAAAGCTATTGAAGAGCTAGATGGGTGTAAAGCACATTGCCAAAAAGGGATCTATTATTGTAGCCCCGGAAGGAATCCCCGCCTGACCGATGTTAGTCGTGCAGGCCCGCCTGACCGATGTCAGTCGTGCAGGCCCGCCTGACCGATGTTAGTCGTGCAGGCCCGCCTGACCGATGTCAGTCGGGAATCCCCGCCTGACCGATGTTAGTCGGGAATCCCCGCCTGACCGATGTTAGTCGTGCAGGCCCGCCTGACCGATGTCAGTC
>CAZNGA010000094.1:0-321 GCA_964572485.1 uncultured Chitinophagales bacterium | reverse complement strand
GGGCAGGGAACCTTCATCCGCAATTTTCTTAAAAAACCTTCTTCCTGCAGAGCTTTTCAAGTATTTCTCTCGTTTTCTGGCATCAATTCTCGAAGAGCATTTTTCAGTGTAAACAATCACCCAATCATTATGCTTTTTAGTTGATTTAGTTTTACCTGAATTATGTTCGTTTATGTGTCTTGATAAACAAGTAGTAAAGCCAATATATCTACTATTAAACTTTCTACTTTTTATTATATATACATAGTAGATCAAAGATATATTTATGTAGCCCCGGAAGGAATCCCCGCCTGACCGATGTTAGTCGTGCAGGCCCGCCTG
>CAZNGA010000093.1:0-9477 GCA_964572485.1 uncultured Chitinophagales bacterium | reverse complement strand
ATAATATTTTGAAAGTATTGCTTGCACAAACTGTTATTATAAAGTTTTGTAATTTCCCATTATGAAACACACAGCAGTTCTATTGATAATATTATTATATCTACCTTCATTTGCACAAACCGGAGAGATTTACTATTCTAATCCTGAGCATAACAGCGTTAATTATTACATAACTTTTAAGCCAGAAGGACAATTAAAAGGGCTATTACTTTTATTAACTTCTTTTGGTGAGAGTCCGCAAACTGCCTCAAAAGAAACGGAAATCCCTAAAATTGCTACGAAAAATGGCTTATTGACTGTAATTGCCTCATTGCAGGATGGGAATATGACCTTTTTTGTCGATAGTTTATCGCAAGCGACTCTGGACAAACTCATTTTAGAATTGCTGGAAAAATACGAATTAAAGGGTAAGCCATTCTATATGGGTGGATTTTCTCTGGGCGGTTCAGGTGTAGTTAAATATGCCGAACGAGCATACAATTTGGAGTATTTGCCAAAACCAAATGCTGTTTTTGCAATCGATCCACCTCTTGATTTTGAGAGGGCTTACCACAGCCTGGAACATACCATAAGATATAATAAAATATTAGTTGCAAAAAGAGAAGCAGAATACTTCATTAAAAGGATCATGTATGAGCTCAATGGATCTCCTGTAGATAATATATTGAATTATTATTCGGTTTCCCCATATTCTCATAGCGACACAACAATGAAAAATGTCAGATCACTCGTTGATTATCCCATAAGACTGATCATTGAACCTGATATTATCTGGCAAATTGAAAATAGAAATAGGGGGTACTATGATTTAAATGCTATTGATTGCGCTGCAGTGATCAATACATTAAATATGTTAGGTAATAAAAATGCTATGTTGGTTACTACAACTAACAAAGGTTATCGTAAAATAACGGGTAATAGAAATACGCATTCCTGGTCGATTGCTGATGCCGATCAAACAATCAAATGGCTTCTTCAATTTTGATTTCATATCCTAAATTGCAAACATCCTGATCTTTTTAATTTTCCTATGCAAAACCCATACGAAATCCCTATTTTTAGGCTTATAATCAAAAGAAGAAAAGATCTATGATTACAAAAAATAACCTTCGGCTTCTGGTTTTATTATGCGTAACATTTTATCAATTGAATGGCCAGGTAAAGACCAATGAGGAAAGTACACTTACTTCCATCAAACAAAGAAGCGAGCAAATGAATAGCTCATTTCTGAACGACTATCGTGTAAGATCCATAGGCCCGGTTGTACAGGGTGGGAGGATCACAGATATTGTTGTGGCAAAGAAGGACCCCAAAACATTTTATGTGGCCTATGCTTCAGGCGGACTATTCAAAACAGAGAATAATGGGATCACTTTTCGACCCATCTTTGATGATCAGGGAACCCTGGGTATGGGTGATATTGCCTTGGCACCTTCTGATGATAACATTATTTGGATAGGAACCGGTGAGAAGAACAGCAGCCGTTCCAGCTATGTAGGTTGCGGGGTTTATAAAAGTAATGACGGTGGAGCCAACTGGCTCCATATGGGATTGACCAATACCCAACACATTAGCAGGGTGATCATTCATCCAACGGATCCGAATATCGTATGGGTAGCTGTCATTGGGGCATTGTATACAACCAACAAAGAGCGGGGTGTATTTAAAACTACTGATGGTGGTAAGACGTGGCAACAAACACTATTCATCAATGAAACTACCGGAGTTATCGATCTGTTGATCAATCCTGCCAACCCTGACCAAATGTGGGCAGCGAGCTGGGAGCGAAGCCGTAAAGCTTGGGAGTTTGATGAAGATGGTGAAGGGTCTTCAATTTATATATCTACAGATGGCGGCCTTACATGGACTCAATCGGTAACCGGATTTCCCCAGGGACCCAAAGTAGGGCGGATAGGCCTTTCACTTTGTAAGACACAACCGAACATATTGTATGCTTTGCTGGATAACCAGGAAGAATATGAAAAAGAAGAAGAGAAAGGGAAAGAAGATTCTTCGATGATCTCATTTGACATCTTAAGAACGATCAGTAATGAGGATTTTATGGTCTTGGAGGATTCTATCATCGATAAATTTCTAAAGGATAATAAGTTTCCGGAAAAGTATTCTGCTAAAGTTGTTAAAAATGAAATAAGAGAAAATAAGTATGGTCCAAAAGCGATCGGGAATTATTATGAAGATGCCAATGATGCGCTTTTCAATACCAATGTTCTTGGAGCGGAGGTATATCGTTCTGTTGACGGTGGAAAAACGTGGAATAAGGTCAATAGCTATAGACTGGAAGGCGTATACTATACATATGGATATTATTTTGGAGAGGTAAGAGTAGATCCAGTGGATCCTGATAAGATATTCATCTTTGGAGTGCCCTTCCTGATGTCAGCGGATGGTGGCAAGACCTATAACCGATTAGATACAACAAAGGTCCATGTTGATCACCATGCTTTATGGATCAATGAAGATGACCCACAACACCTTATCCTTGGTAATGATGGGGGGCTATATATTAGTTATGATGGAGGTGGTAACTTCCTGCATTTGAACAATTTGGCAGTGGGACAATTCTATACGGTGGCTGTGGATATGGAAAAACCATACAATGTATATGGAGGTTTGCAGGATAATGGCGTATTGAAAGGGTCTTCCATGTCAGTTCCAAATGAAAGTGAACACTGGAAGTGGATTGGCTGGGGTGATGGCATGTATATAAATATTGAACCGGAGAATAGCAATATTTATTATACCGGCTATCAATTTGGCCATTATTGGAGGTATAATAATGCAAGGGGTGAGCATAAGAAGATTACTCCTAAGCATGATATAGGCGCTGAGAAATATCGTTTTAACTGGCGTACCCCTCTGAAAATGTCTACCCATAATTCAGGGATCCTGTATATTGGAGCTCAGAAGCTGCTACGTACCCTTGATAAGGGGAATTCATGGGAAGAAATAAGTCCTGATTTAACCACCAATAGAAGCCAGGAAAATGTGCCTTATTCAACTATAACCACCATTTCCGAATCTCCATTGAAGTTTGGATTGATATGGGTGGGCACTGATGATGGGAATGTATGGGTGACCAGGAATGGGGGTGCCACCTGGAAGCTTGTATCCTCAAAGCTGCCTAAGAGCAAGTGGGTCAGCAAGATCGATGCTTCTCCACATGATATGGCAGTTGCCTATCTTTCTTTAACCGGATATAGGGATGATGATTTCACCACCTATATTTATAAAACCACAGATTATGGTAAGACCTGGAGATCGCTCAAGAGTGACCTTCCCAATGAGGCAGTGAATATCATTTTGCAGGATCAGGTGAATCCTGAATTGCTATACCTTGGCACAGATCACAGTACCTATATAAGCATGGATGATGGTACCAATTGGCATCGGATGAACAGATTGCCAAATGTTGCCAGTTATGATATGGTCATTCATCCACGAGATGGAGAACTTGTGATCGCAACTCATGGAAGAAGCATGTATGTGATGGATATCAAGCCCCTTCGGAAACTCATTGATGGAAATATAAACAATTCTATCATTGCTTTTGCACCCAAGAAGATCACATTCTCTGAAAAGTGGGGAGAGAAGAGATATCCCTATCTAAAAGCAAACAACCCATCTACCGTCATCATGTATTACGTTGGAAAGCTGGAACCGGGAGCTAAAGAAGTTGAGTTGACCATATCGAATAGTAAAGGAGAGATCATTAAAAATTTAAAGACATCCAATGAACCCGGATTTCATTATATCAAATGGGACCTTATTCCGGATGGGGAACAACTAGGTACAGATGATAATAAGGAAAAGCCCAATTTCATTGGAATAGGAACCTATACATTGAAATTCCTCCACGGTGATTCTTCAGATGAAGTCCAATTGATCCTTAAATAGTTGGGTAAGCTCTCATTGAGATGACAAAATGTCATATTATTCTCCTTGTAATATGCCAAATTGACATATTCCTTAGTGATTTCCTTACAAAATGGCTTAATAAACCCATTGGCACAGATCTTGGAGAGGTATGTTTGAACTTAATTATTAACAAAAATTTTGGAGGAACAAATTATGACACTAGTAAAATGGAACCCGGGATATTTGAGAAGGCCATTCTCATCAGATCTTTTTGAGGATTTTTTTAATACAAATATTCCCAATGTTTCCTGGAAAGGTAATTTTTCGAAAGTACCTGCCGTAAACGTTATTGAATCAAATGATGGGTACAACATTGAAATTGCTGCGCCGGGATTAAAGAAGGATGATTTTAAAGTAGGTGTTGAGCATGATACGCTCACCATCTCCGTTGAGAAGGACCTTGAGAAGGAGGAGACCGAAACAAAATATACAAGAAGAGAGTATGGTTATACCTCTTTTTCACGTTCTTTTTCCCTTCCAGATACCGTTGATGCTGATAAGATAGATGCAAAATATAATGATGGCATCCTGAATATCACATTACCTATGAAGAAGGGCACCAACAAAGAAACATCTCGATTCATCAAGATTGGTTAATGTTTTCAAATCCCCGGGGTGATTATCCGCTCCGGGGATTTTTTTGTCTTCGAGTCTCAATTCAATTATTTTTTAGTTTGGGAATTATTTTTCACTTTGTGAGGTTTATTGTCTATATATATTAGGAATAATAAATTACTATGCCCACGAGTATCAAATTTTTTGTTTTACCATTATTGATCACATGTTTATATGTGAATGATCTATTTGCAGGCGCGTGGACTAAAAAGAAAAATGAGGGTTACAGTCAGCTTTCCTATACTTATATTTATTCAAATAGCTTATTCAAAAGTGATGGGTCAACCACTTTCTTAAGACGGTCCGTTGGGGACTACACATTACAGACCTATTTAGAATATGGATTGTCAGATCGACTCACGTTGATATCCATATTACCTTATAAAATGGTAAGCACAAGTGATGACATCTTTGATACTAAGCAATTTACAGATACATTACCTTCAGGCAATTTAAACGGATTTAGCAATATTACCTTAGGAGGCAGATATCGCTTTATCAATAAAAAACATGTGCTATCGATACAATTCAAAGTAATTGGCAACACTTTTTCCACGGATCGAAATGCAGGATTAAGAACCGGTTATAATACCTGGGTATTCAATCCTTCGATACTTATAGGAAGGAGCTTTAAAAAGGGCTACCATACCGCTGAGGTAGGTGTGCAAGTAAGGTCAAATGATTATAGTAACTTATTTCATGCGAATTATGAATTAGGATATTCACGCAAAGGAAAGACGTGGTTTGTAGTGGTGCTGGATGTGTTAAGGTCAATGTATGATGGAAATATTGATGATGGAACGTCATTACATACCGGTTTATATGTCAACGATCAGGAAGGTATATCTTATGGGGGCAAGGTGCTGCACTACATCAATAAAAACTGGGGGGTAAATTTATCAGGATTCGGTTCTTTTAGCGCAAACCAGGTGGCTCATTTCCCGGCTGTCACTATTGGGATCTCTTATGAGTGGGGGAAATGATCATCTGATCACAATCCTTCTGTAGAAAGTCTGGTCTCCAGCTTCAATTTTGCAAATATATATTCCTGAATGCAGTTGAACATCAACCAAAGTATTCACTTTCCCACGCCTTTTACCCATATCACGATAGTACACCTCTCTCCCGATAGGATCAAATAATTTCACAACCGTATTTTGTTGGTCATTAGTAGTAAAGTACAGATAAAATGTTCCATGTGAAGGATTAGGAAATATCCTAAGCACACTCTTCTTTTGAATATTTTGCGCAACTGATACAGGCGGTTTAAAGGTAATAGATAGTGAATCAAATATACCCATGCTTTGATTGAAGTAGGTACCGCTACCTGTTGTTTCCAATACAACTGCTCGAACCATATAGCTATTATTTCCGCTCATTGGGAATGAATCAATATATGTAGTTGCAGCTACAATATCAATGCTTATCAGGTCAAAAGGACCTTCAGGATTTGGTGATCTATATATGTAATATCCTAAAACTGTATCTGCTGAAGCAGTCCAGTTCAATGAAATTCTCTCAGCACTGTCAAGGTATGCGCTGTCTGCCACAAGAACTGAGGGAGGAGCAACAATATGCATTTTTAATGAAGGGTCTCCCATCAGGGCAGCATGGATCATCCTGCCCCCATAGTTAGAAACATAGAATGAGCTATTATTTTGAGATAGGCGTGTACTGTACCCTATGTGACCACCTAATACCATATGATGTAACATCCAATGGGGTCTGCCTCCCCAGAAGTTAGTGAGTGCATGTGTTTTGGAGGCCAGAGGTGCGCGCAGAAAATTATTCTGACTATCCCAATCTCCGAAATAGCTCCCAAAAAGAATAGTAAAGATGCTTTGTACCGTATCTGAGGCGAATTGCGCTGTGTTTCCTATCCCACCAGCACTTGTAAAAGATCCGCCTCCACAGCCAAATGACCATAGATAAGATTGGGAATCAAGGGTGGTGAAATAATCCACAGTGAATATATTGCTGTCTCCAAACATAGGAGAAAAATTCCTCCAGCCATTGCTTGCAAATGGGTCGGTTGACATAGCGCCAAGCCCAAAATTATCATCTATCAGGCCGCGCCTTTTCGCGGTAATGACTTTAGTCCTGAAATTGTGGTTCTTATCCAGATATTGTTTTACCAATAAAGTATCACTTAAAGAAAATTGAGTCATATTATAGAGGTCTACCCTGCCTATTTCCAGCTCAAGGTCTGAAGGCAGATAAGACTGGTCATATTTACCATCAGCAGGAACGTTATGTATCCTGGTCCATGCGGAGGTCGTATTATTGACAGAACCGTCAGACCAATAACCATCCATTTCACCATAGAATACATCTGCCGGCCAGGCCCCATGATGGTTTGTATGGCCATCAGGGTATATATTGCCCGAGTACGGAACAGGAATATGTCCGATCAAAAACACCGTAATCAATGATGTGTCTATCGTGTACTCCGTTTTTATCAGTGCCTTTACATCCGGAACCGAATCATTTCTACCTACAATGAGCTTCTTTACCTGCCACCCTTCACCGATAAGATCCCATTTAAGGCGTGATATCTCAGAAGATAAGCTGGTAACATAATTGCTGTCGATAAGCAATAGTATGGTGCCCTTTTTTTTGATCGCCGGCACTTTGATCCCAGCGTATATATAACCATTACCATAATAAGAGGTGGTATTTTTGTAGAATCTATATTCATGGGCTTCACCAATGGCAACATTGGAATCAATAAACTGTGTTGCTGAGCCACCTACAGATCCATATGGGATACTCCAACTAGTCGCTGTTTTACTTTTTCTGTAGATCGTATAGTTGGTTGCATTTCCATCTGCCGACCAGGTAAATATTAATTGAGGTGGGCTTTCCTGTGCAGTAGCACTAACCATTACGCTATAATCAGAAACCGTTTGTGCCTTGTCAGTGAAAGGTAGCATCACTAAAACGTATAAAATGGTGCCCAGGGGTAGAACTTTTTTCATGATCAGCGGGTTTTAGGAGTAGTACGTTAAAATAACAGAAAAGGTCTCTTTATTTCAGCAAATTAGTAATAAATGCATATTAATGCTGAAAAAAATAGGGAACGGCTACGAATGTATAATAAATAAGTATATTGTGGTACACCTTGAAGAACTCTTTTTTTGGCTTGATTGTTGTATAGATAGAGTAAAGGACATAAGAGAATGCTATATCGTTTGTTAAAATAATTGAACAGTATGAAAAGAAGTATAATATTGATTGTTACCCTCTTATTGGTGAGCTTCCAATTCTATGGACAGACCCATGCTCAGTTTTTTAAATCTGTAGATAATTTCTTAATCAAGTATGTCGCAGATGGTAAAGTGGACTATCAATCCATCAAGAAAAACCCTGAAGAGCTGGATGGTTTGATCAGGAAAATGGAAAAGATGAATTTGTATGGCCAGAAGAAAAATACCAAGATATGTTTTTGGATCAATGCCTATAATTTAACGGTGATCAAATCCATAGTAAGTAATTACCCCATTGAATCTCCTAAAGATGTAAAAGGATTTTTTGAATTAACCCAACATAGGATCACAGGTAAATTGTTGACAATAAACAACATTGAAAATCTAATGTTGCGAAATCAGTATAAAGATCCCCGATTCCATTTTGTGTTAGTATGTGGTGCATTGGGCTGTCCAAAACTTGCCAGCTTTGCATACGTTCCTGAAAAATTGGAGGAACAGCTTGACCAGCAGACGAGGTTAAGTTTGAATGATCATCTTTTTATTAGAGTAAAAAAGGAGGAACGGGCCGTATATATTTCAGAAATATTCAAGTGGTACAGAGATGATTTTGTTGCTACAGGAAAGAACTATAAGGATTATCTGAATTATTATAGACTTGAGCAGATCCCTACCAGTTATGCGATGAATTATTATTTGTATGATTGGCGCTTGAATGAAAAAAAAAAGTAAGCGGAAGGGGGAAAGGGCAAGGTCATATCCCCAATCTACTTCCTCAATTCACTGCTTCTAATACACCATATTTAGTTATTCCCTGTACTGGAGGTGTATTCCCAAGAGACACCTCCTTCGATCTTCAGAATTTTACCCCTTCATCTCTATTGGCGAAGAATCAGTTTGAAGTAAAGTTCTTTAACAACTTGTATACGCAAACAAAGTTTTTTAACTCTTCAGGAAAAAGACAGGATGCAGGTGCCAGAAGTACCTATTTTACAGGAATTGGCCAGTTTTTATATGGAGTTAACTCTAAATTGAGCATTGGATTTGATATTTCATTACGTGCAGTAAGGAATGATATAACTGGATCATCTTCAACTAACGTATTTATGTTTGAAAATAGCAGTAGTGCAAGGGTTGCTATAACGAGCCTTGGACCTAAGATCAAAATAGCACCATTTAAGAAAGCAAGTTATATTGCCTGGCAGAGTACCTTCTTGATCCCAATAGCCGATTCTCTGGAATCTTCTCCCTGGCTCGATTATGATAGCTATATCTGGCGTAACCAGGTATTTTTTGATAAAGAGTTGAACAGATCTTTTCGCTTATTTACAGAATTTGACAGTTGGATAAGGATCAATAAAGACCTTAATAAAGATAAACATAGTCTGGAAACACCTGTAAAGGGATTTCTTAGCTATTACCCACACCAGAATTTTTCGGTATATACCATGGTAGAGGCTAGTCCTAGTTGGGGTACAGATGTAATTAATGCATATTACCTTCAAGCAGGTATAGGTGCAAAATACTTGCTATTGCCCGTCTTTGAGGTGGAAATATTGTATACCAACTTTCTAATTGGTAAAAATAAGGGCGCAGGGCAAACCTATAGTCTGGGATTCAGATTAGTGAAATAGTGGCCCCATTATCCATCCTTCCACTCCCCATCGCTCTTTCGGATTTGTAATCCGGAAGCAAGCCTCCCCACCGCTCTTTCGGATTT
>CAZNGA010000092.1:6667-9537 GCA_964572485.1 uncultured Chitinophagales bacterium | reverse complement strand
GCCAACGGCGAGGTTGAGTTTGAAGATGTCGTCACTGACAAAACCTTCAAAGGAGTATTGCAATGAGAATGAAATCATCTCAATTTGGAATTTTGGAAAAAGCCCTGATAGACAGAGGGTTCAAAAAACACGATTGGGGAGGTATTCCTCTTTTCGTAACCAAAACAAGTGGTGTAGCGATCGTAGGTGATGATAACGCCACCCTTTTTGACGGAGATGGCAATTCGGTCGCTTTTAATGTTCAGTTCAATAATGTGCTGGAATTCATAAAGGAGAAAGATCATGAAACCAAAGGGCCAAGAGCAGGCGTTAAAAGCTCAGAAAAAGATGCTTGAGGAGTTCAGGCACCAAAAACAAGAAAGGAGAGAGTTATGTGTGAGATATGCAGATCGCTTGGCAGCTACAACCAAGCCAACTTGTACGTCCATGTGGACGTATGGTCAAATGGCCAAGAACATGTATTGTTGGTGGCCGAGATCAACGATAAAATAATTGAGGCCGAGATCACAGATCCGGCGGTCAATGACAATGGACTGCTAATAATGGCAGCCCACCGTTACAAACTACAACAGGGAGCAAGCTTATGATAAAGAAAACGGTATCAATAGCGGAACAAGAACTAAACGAAGCCCGAAAGGAATTGGATCGGGCTAAATTTAAATTGGAGGTAGCCAAAATCATCTATGACGAGAAAATAGCAATAAATTCAAAAGTACGGAAAGTACTGGTCCGTGTTTATGATGAACTCTTAAGCTAAGGAGGAAACAATGGACATTGTCATTCGTTGGTCGCCCGCCGACATGGTGGGCCTCACCGTTGATGGCGAAATGGTGTCAAGCAGTGAGGCGCTTGATGTCTTTAAACTGATAAATGAGAAAAATCTCATATCGGCCTCAATCGAGACCGGATGGGAGGTCATTAACAATAACCTGTCTGAACACATAAAAGAAATCAGACAAATTCGTGAAGGAGAAAGACATGGATGAATGGGAAGAGACCATAGAATATTTGATCGATAGCTTGAGTAAGCATCGATCAGCAGCCTACATGGGTTCCCAAGACCAAGATTATTGGGACAACCTGTACAACGATTGGCAGGAACATTTTATGTACTTGATCAACATGTTGGACAATAAGGAGTAGTCATGCTTGTTATTAAATACAAAGATTTGATGTACGAAAATTTGTCTGGCCGTGACTTTACAGAAGCTAGTTTTATTGGCGTTAACCTGTTTGAAGCCAAATTGGATAATTGCAATTTTAAAAATGCTTCATTCTGGTTCACAGAAATGAGAGGCACCAGCGTAAAGGGCATTAAAAATTACGCTCACTCAAGGACGATCTTTCATCGTCTTTTGATGGATATTCCATATAAGAATATCTCTCAAGAAAGCTGGGCAGCCATAGGCCTTATGTCAATATACAAAGGTAGCTTTGTAGAAAACGTTGAAGATGGTTACTACCCACTAGCCATTTTCGATGAATTAATAAAAAGTGGGTACGAGGAGTACAGTGATTATGTTTAAACCACTACTAAGAGATCCAGAATCAAGGGCAAAGGCTCGTGAGATAGTAATCATGAACCTGAAATGTTTCATCTTGGGCGGACGAATCGTTCCCCACAACCCGTTCTGCGACACCACAAATGACAGTGAATGCAGGGCGTGCCCCATTGGGCTCCACTATGAAGAGACTCATTGCAGGAGTGACCTATTGGCTAAGTTGAACACGCATCATTGTGATGCGCATCCAAATGACGTATACGCCCCTCAATGCCCTGAATGCATTGAATTGGCCGAAGCGGCATTGGCATTTTATGAACAATTAGACACAAGGACAAAGTATGATGAATAATTCAGTTGCTCAGAAAACAAATTATATAATTGAAATAAGAGACAGAAACGGTCGAAAAACATTATTTGAAGGAGAATTCGACAACCTAAAGGAAGCAATTGTTGCCGCCATAGCAGATCATGTTGATCTAAACAATGTTTATCTGTATAAAGCCGATTTGAGCGGGATGAATTTGAGTTATATTAGTTTGAAGGATGCTTATATGCATAAAGTCAATTTAAAGGATGCCAGTCTGAAAATGACTGATTTAAGTTATGCCAACTTAAGCTGTTCTGATCTAACTGGTGCTAACTTGCAAGAGGCCGTCTTGGTTAAAACCAATCTAAAAATGTCTAATCTAAACAGGGCTGATTTAAGTAATGCCAACCTAAATGGTGCATTCTTATACGGGGCTGATTTGGACGGTGCCATTTTGGATGGAGTTGATTTTGCTGGAGCCAATATCCATAATGTTTATCTACAAAACTCTAGGGGATATCGTGATAGTCACGAGATCTTTTCCGAATTGATACGCAGACGATTGGTAAGTGAATTCACAATGAATCAATGGGGAATGATAGGCATTATCATTAATCATAATCTTTGTTGGGATTCAATAAAAAATCGTTTCGGCGAAAAGATGTTACCAATTTTTGAAGTATTGGCCAATGAAAGTTTTGATGAATACTTAATCTGGTATGAAAAATTATTGAAAGGAGGAACCGAATGGTACAACGAATAAAACACAAAAACACAGGGCAAATTCTATTTAAAGGGAAATTCGATACCCTGAAAGAAGCAGTCGAATCGGCCGTAATGGAAAGGATAGACCTAAAGATGGCTGATTTGAAAGACGTAGATCTGTATGATGCTAATCTACGTGGTGCTTATTTAACTGATGCCGAAATGCGTGATGCTGACATGTATGAGACTGACTTAGAGCATGCCAATATGTATGGTGCTGATCTAAGTGGAGCCAACTTAGGGGACACCGATTTATATTGTGCTAATCTATACAATGCTTGTTTACATGGTGC
>CAZNGA010000092.1:0-6567 GCA_964572485.1 uncultured Chitinophagales bacterium | reverse complement strand
ATGATGGGTTTTATTTTTAATCGTCACATATGCTGGAATCAAATTAGAGATCTTTTCGGCGAAAAGATATTGCCGGTATTTCAACTATTAGCTGATGGAGGTTTTGATGAATACTTAATTTGGTATAAAAAGATATTGAAAATTGAAAGGAGAATCTAATGTATAAACACATGCTGAAACCCGGAATGTTGGTCGTTTATCGACCTAACCCAGATCAAAAATATGATCCAAAATCAACTGGTGTTGTATCCAGTTGGATGATCACGCCCTCTAAACAAAAAATTGTTTATATTCATTTCTCAACGGTATCCAGTTGTGGCCAAGGATGCAATATCGGTGATGTACAAGGGACTGATGGTGCTCCTGTTCGCATCCCGACATGTGATGATTGTTTGTTTCGCAAAGAATCGTTGATCGATGAGGACAATGAAAATGGGTGCATGCATCATTGGCATATGAAAAGGGGCAATTGTACTTTTTTCGAGGAGACAGAGGATGAGTAATGAAACAATAACCGAAGAATGGAAAGGACGAATCAAGGTAACTGAAGAACCAGACTGTGATTGGGATTGGGATATAGATGATCCAGACGTAGTCCAACAAGCCAAGGAAGAAGGCGTTTGGGTGCTTGTCTCATGGCATTGGAATGGTAAACAGTGGTCATATTCAGACTCTATTGGTGGTATAATAGGAACTGATGGAGAAGGTTGTTACCTAAAAGACATAATAAAAACAGCAAAGGAGGATTACAAAGAATTTAAAAAACAACAACAAACTCTTATATTTTCGGCGTTATTTTTGGAATCTTATTTGCACACAAAAGGCCATGAACACTCGCCGGAAGATACAAGCAAATTATTGGAAACAATTGATAGACTAAGGAGGATGGAAAGTGAAAATACTGGTAGAGAAGAAAATTAGAGCACAACGAACAATCGCTTTGGCTCAAGCAGAAATAGCTTACTTGGATCAACAAATTTTAACTCTCATCGAGAATGAAGATGCTCCCGTCGTATACGAAAGAAACGAAAACCCCCGAGGGAAGCGGGTAAAACCAATATACGGCGCACCTAAATCCAACGTGGGAGTACAAATTGCAGTGGTTAACGAGCTCAATAATGGTTTCAAAGGAACCACTGTAGATATGGTAGTTTTATTGGCGAAGAAAGGATATACGATTGACCGTAACAATGCATCAGCATGTATCGCCAATGCTGAATCACATTACAATGTGCCCCTTACTCGTGTTAAAGTAGGCAAAAACAGGGCATACACTTATTCCAAAAAAGGAGAATAACTAAAATGACAAAGGAAAAGAAAATCAGGATAGAAAAAGCTGTTTTCGCATATATAGAACATCATGGCGAAGGATGGCAAGATGTTTTAACCTTTGATGCAATAAAATCAAGCGCACCAAAACAAAAAAGGGAGAAGCTTCTTAATTATATGCTATCAGTAGGCGAAAAACTTATTGAAAGCGGGCAGATAGAATATTAACTAACAAAACAAGGGAGAAATGCAATGGGTTCATTAAACAGATTTCATCAAAATTTCATCGAATCGGTTAAAAAAGACTTTATATTAAAGGAATCATTAAAACCATTAATAGACGATGCCATTCGTAAAACCAAACAAAATGGGTTTGATTCACCCTTTGATAAGGAGAAGATGGACATTTATGGAGATATGCTAGGTATAAGCATAAGGAAATTGATTGTGGATATGTCTCCACAATTACAAGGCCGTGTGGCTGAAACTACCATGGCCATCATAGAGAAAGGATATGAGAAAAGTGATAACAACACATGAAACTGAATTAGTGATAGAGGGGATGGCTCTTCATTTTTGTTACGAAGCCAGAATAAACTCTGGTCCTATGATAGATGAGGGCATTGGTTCATATGAATATGCTGGGTGTTGTGGTACCCACCATGATTACCAAGTGGAAGAATTCGAAGTGGATGAAATTTTCAATGTAAATGCTTATGGAAAAGATTATAAGCCCGTATCTATTGATAGGCTACCAGCAGATTTGTTGGACAAACTTTTAAAGGAGGCGTTAATGGAGGAAAGTGTTCGTGACCAAATTCTAGATGACATAAATTTTCAATTATAAGGAGGATCACATGATATATTTGGTTGTTGTGTCAATTTTGCTGGCATTCGTTGCTGGATGGCATCTCGGTTCTATACGAACCAACATGGTGTTGTGGCATGATTTATCTGATTATTTGTCAGAATTTGGCGAAGAAGAAGGAACAGCAAATTATTTGTTTAAGAAAATGTTTAAAAGAATGGGAGGTTAATTATGGTTGACAGAGCATGAGTGCCCGTGCTATAATATAGGTACATAATGATACAGCGGCCCACGGTGGGCCGTAGAACAATGATTAAGGAGAATTGAAAAATGGCTAAAAAGTCTAACACAAAATCGACCAAAAATTCCAAAACCAAAGCAACCAAAACCAAAGCAACCAAAACCAAGGCTGTTGAGGATGATGCGGTGCGTCTGAAACCCGATCATACCAAATACACCAAGGTCAAAGGCAATGATGGTAAAACCAAATATGATATTGGTGATACCACTGCCACCGAGCTTAGGTTGATGACTTTGGACGAAATTTACAAACTCGGTGCCAAATTGTCTGGTATCAAGGAGAAAGATCTTAGGGAGAAATACTCTAGGCTTAATCCGGGGATGCAGCGCATGAACCTTGGCAACCGAATCAGAAATTTTGTCAAGGTCGGTGAATACAAAAGCCTGAAAGAGGCAATCAAAGACGCTGACGCAGTAATCAAAGCGGCTTAATTCATCATGACCCCTCAATTCAATTTAAGGGTTGGGGGGTCTTTATTTAATTTAAAAGGAGAACATTAAAATGCCTGAGTTATATGGCCAGTCAATCGGGGCGAATCTGCACTATCAGATAAAAGACCGAACATTAATCATCACCATTCCAGACGTGACCAAGAATTTTGGTCCGTCTCATTCCGGGAAGACTTTAAAAGTAGCTTCAACCGGTGGAAATACAAAGATCCCAGAAGTACCGGGAATTTTTCTTAATATTAATATCAACCGTGTTGACCCGAGTCCCAAATGAACCATAAAGTAGTATATTGCCCATGGCCTGAAAGGAACGTGAGTATTAGAAGTTGTCGCATAAATCAATCAAGACAAGTTTGTTGGAATAGGTGTCTTGAATGTGAAAATAGAACCGTTGATGAATACGGAACTAAACTGAAAAAGGAGAATGATAAAAATGGAAAAGCCAGCATTGAAAATATTGGGTGAAAATGGAAATGCCTTTGCTATCATGGGAGCTGCTAAAAAAGCATATCGCAACCATTTTGGGGGAGAAGATGGTGGTGAAGCACCATGGTCAGAAATCCAAGAAGAAATGACATCGGGCGATTACGATAATCTTTTGGAAACTGTTTCGAGGTATTTCGATGTCGAATGATCTTGTTACCATAAATTATGATTCAATAGAAGCGGAAACTGATTCTGCTTATCTTTTTGTAATAGAAAAAGAAGATTTCTGGTTTCCCAAAAGCCAAATTGAGGACATATATGAAGAAACTAAAGAATTTGTTTGTCCTTTTTGGTTGGCTAATAAGAAAGGATTAATATGATGATTATTAAAAACGAAAATGCAATAATCCACGGTTTAACACTAAAAGATTTTACGGAGAAACTTGATGATCATATCAAAATTATTTGTGGTCTTAATCATAATTATTTTAATTTCAATATTGAGGCTGCATGGTTGACTGGTTCTAAACCCAATGAGGTAGCATATTACTTCATTAGACAAGCAATTGTCGACCTCCATGATATTAAAAGTATACTGAAGGAGAGATAGTTTTTTGGATCGTAGCGATACAGTGAGTGTATCAGGATGATACAAGAGAAGGTGGGTTGTGGGTCGGATGTAGCCTGTGGTATCGTAGGAGTACCTGAGCGATATCGTGATGATGGAGGAGCCGACGAGAGAGGCTACACGGCTACACATCCACAAGAACCGCTAGGGACGGGGCTGAGAGGGCGTAGCACCTATCAGAGGATCTCGGCTACGGTGCTACATACTAAGGAGAGATTATGAAGAGTTTTATGGAAAGGTTCAGAGGTAGAGATGATGCCTTCGGAGTTTTCAATCCTAAAAATTTTAGTGCGTATACAGCTAAAAGAACACTTACTGAAAATGAGTATAATGAACACTTAGAAGGAACCATGGGTCTTGGTGTACCGATGGTGATGTCTGACAATAAGTGTTGGTTTGGAGCTGTAGATATTGATGCACACGGCGAGGGTGATTCTATTGATATTGTGGAACTAGCAATTAAAATTGAAAGGAAGAAATTGCCATTGGTTCCATGCAACACTAGACGAAATGGAGTACACTTGTACTTATTTGGTTCTAAGCCGATTCCGGCCAAGGACATGCAGTTGGTGTTAAAGAAGTGGGCTGCTGAATTAGGTTATGGTGGTTCAGAAATCTTTCCCAAACAAGTGACACAATCAATGGTGGCTGGTAATTGGATAAATTTACCCTATTTTGATTGTACAAATACTAACAGATATGCTTTTGTAAGAGGTAAGAAATTATCCTTACAGGAATTTTTGGAATATGCGGAGTCCATGGAACAATCTCCCAGCCAAATAGCCGGGATAATTGGTAAAAAGGATCAAAAACCTAATATGCCTCCCTGTTTAGAAATTTTAATGGAAGAAGGAATAAATGAGGGTGGACGCAATGAAGCAATGTTCAGCTTCGGGGTGTTCTTTAAACGAGCGTTCCCAGAAAATTGGCAGGATAAAATGTTTGAACTTAATTACAGTAAGTTTGATCCGCCATTAACCAAATCTGAGATGGACACGCTCATTAAACAATCCGCCAAGGAGTACAATTATAAATGTGAAGTCGATCCGTTGGTGTCACATTGTGATAAGACTCAGTGTATAAACAGGAAGTATGGGATAAAATCTGGGTCGGGAATAGGCACAGATTTTGAATTGGGAGAAGTTAAGAAAATCTTAACAGATCCACCACGATGGATTGTTACCTGTAATGATATTGATGTGGAGGTATCTACCAAGGAAGCAATGAATTGGGATATGATGCGAGAAGCTATTCTGGAAAAAGTCAACATAGTTGCTCCTCCTATGAAGAGGGAAGAGTGGTTGATAATGTTTAATGAACGGGTCAAGTCTCGTACAGAAATAGAGGCACCTGATGACGCATCTATTTCCGGGCAGATCAGCTCCAAAGTAGAAGAATTTGTGGAACGAGCTGTTACTACGGAAGATGGAAAATTTATTACAGGCAGAAAAGAAGATCTCACAAGAGGCATGCCGGTGCTATTATATGGTGAAGAATCATTAGAAATGAGCCAAGGTGGTTCTAAAACAGTGGTTCTTAGGAATGTTAATATTGATCATGTTGGGTCGCCTTTTGTATTTTTTAGAGGTCCTGATTTTGTTGAATTTTTAAAGAGGAGAAAGGCGGAAGAGGTCAAAGGGCAAATGTTATGGAGTGTGATGCGTACGGCAGGGTGCCGGCATCATAAACTAAGGATAGGTAAACGTGTATTAACTGTCTGGTATACCGAGGCTAAAGAGCCAGCAGTAGACGTTTATGAGAATGTAATGAAAGATCTTAAGGAGGAATTCTAATGGAAGACAAAATGAAATCAATTTTTAATGATATGGCTGATGAGTGGAACGAGCAAATAAAATTGGCTTTTTCTGAGGTGATAAAAAATAACGACATTATTATCCCCGATGAAAATATCCCAGAGGAAGTGTTGAATGTATTGATGGGTCAAATGTTCATGCAACGCACACTGGCAGGTATCTACGCAATGTACCAGACCCGTGTTGATCAGATCAGTTCCGAATATAATAAAAATGCTGTTAAGCATCCTCTTAATGGTAAAGTTTCTTATGTACAAGAAGACGATGGAGAATATCAATAAAAATTTGGAGGATTATGAGAGATGAGAATAGAAACAAAATACAATCTTAGGGATGTTGTAGTTGGTATTTTTAGTGAAAAAGTTCCTATGTTTGTTGAATGCGATGTTTGTTGTGGTATGGGCAGTGTTACTCTTGTGGGTACAGGAGTTCAAATTAATTGTCCAAGATGCAAAGGAAATAAGGGATTGATTGAGTGGTTACCATCAAAGTGGAAGGTAGAATTTGATCACCTTACTATTGGGCAAATTAAATCGATAATTGCTGACAATAAGCACACAAATTCAGTGGCCGTAGGAAGAGAAGAATACATGTGCGAAGAAACCGGAGTGGGCGATGGAAGAGTCCACCACGGTGACAATTTATTTCCTGATGTGGAATCTGCCCAGAAAGAATGCGATAAAAGGAATAAGGAAGATGAGTGAAGACAAAATTCCTTTAAGGATATATGGTAAATGGGGCGGTGATCTCAACGGGAAAAAGGAGGACACAACTCGATGTATAAAAGAAATTTGGCCATCTAGGAGGTTTGGTTCCCATCAATGTCCAAGGAAACGTGGTCATGGTAAAGATGGGCTTTATTGTAAGCAACA
>CAZNGA010000091.1:0-9650 GCA_964572485.1 uncultured Chitinophagales bacterium | reverse complement strand
GGAAGCCCAGATACAACTGTAGTCCCAGAACCAGCAGGAACAACCGTATTAACTATTACAAATGGCGAAGCAAGTACAGCTCTAAGAAGCTTAGTGTTTACCCTCGCATCAGCAACCGTATTTCCAAATACAGAAACTCAAACAGTTTCACCAGGAGAAATTGCAACGGAAGAAATAACAATAACTGGAAGAAGTTTAACAAGCTGTGTATGGACAAACAACACAAGCACAGAGCCTTAAACTCACAGTCACGCATAAAGCGATAGACAGGAGAAAAAGATGGATAATAAATTAGAGATAACCTATAACGGTAATAAGGAATCCGTAACTATACGTAAGCTCACTTGGGGCGAAAGAAATAGTATATTGCGAGAAAGCATCCAAACCAAGTTAGTAGGAAAAGAGCCACATGTCTCAGTAGATAACTTCAGAATGCAGGAACTAACAATACAAAAAGCAATAGTATCTGCTCCTTTCAATCATCAAAAGATTGAAGTTATTAGAGACCTACCAGTCGAAATTGGCGACTACCTATTCAAAGAGATAGATGCTTTCCAAGGGGTAAACCACGAAAAAAAAGAAAGTGGGAATACCTCTGGAGAAAAATCGCAAACCCAAAGCGAAAAACCCCAGTTAAAATCAGAGACAGAGAAACAATAAGGTTAAATACTTATTATGAGTTTCTGAAAATTGGGCTAACGCCAGAGCAAGTTGATAACTTGCCAAGTGATTTAGCTGAGTATTCCCTTACTGCACTAAGGTTTGACCAGAGAGGTTCAATATAAAATGGCAGAAGAAGTAGGAAAATTAGTATTTGTCCCAGCAGGAGGAGGAATAACTGGAGCAGCACAAGACGCAACATCTGGATTCATGGGCGGAGCAAGAGCAGGTGTATTTGGCGGAGCAACAAAAGGTATAGCCGCGGGAATAGGAAAAATGATAGGGGCATTAGGACTGATTGGAATTTTATTAAAACCATTCTCAGAACTTGTTAGCACATTGCTCAAACCAGTATTACAAATATTATTAATTTGGGGGCTAAGAGCATTTATGGCTCTGGCAAAATTCTTTGGAACCCCTCCAGAAGACCCAGCAACTGCCATAGAGGATTTAGGAACTGCAATAAAAGAAGCAACTGACCCAGAAGGTCCAGGTGGAGAAGATATTACAGTGGGGGAAGGAATTGGCATAGCATTTGAGAACCTTCAATTAGGAATAGCTGGGTTGGCAGTATTCATAGAGAATATTAAAGCAGGGTTTGCTGCTTTTATGGAAGCAAGAGATTGGTTGGCAGAGTTATTTATTACTAATGTTTCTTTTGCATTTGGAGCAATTATTGAGGGCAGAGATTCCATAGTTGAATTGCTTATAAACTCACTTACCCAAGCATTTGAAATTTTTACTGAAATCGGAGAGTGGATACAAACATACGTCATGGACCCAACTATTTGGGCATTTGGCAAATTAGCAGATGTTGGAACTTGGATAGTAACTACAGTAGAAAATGCTAAAATTTGGGCATGGGAAAAATTAAAGGATGTCGGAAGTTGGATATATTCTACTCTATCTGGAGTTATAGATTGGGGATGGAGTGCATTATCTGGTCTTGGTAGTTGGCTTTGGGAACAAGTTACTGGATTTATTAGTGCTGCAATACAATCTATGTGGAGTAAATTAACTGGTGGTGGAGATGGTGGAAATGACACTGGTGGTGCAGCAAGTAATCCAGCACTGAATGATTTTATAATGCGACCAGGACAGGCACCTGTAAGTTTCAGTCCAGATGACACTGTTGTAGGCTTCAAGGGGTCAGCTCCAAACATGGGTGGCGGTGGAATTACAATCAATATCAGTAATCCAGTATTATTAGATGATGAAGCAATCAGAACATTAACAAGCAGAATTTCAGCAGAATTGCAGTCAGAAATCGGGAGTAATATCTCATACGCATGACCGAAATAAACGAACTTAAAGAAGAAATAGAAAAATTAACAGATATATTAGAAAAGGATATAGAATTTAGAAAGGCGGAAATCATGCAACGTGCTGAATTTTACAAAGCATTAGCACCAATTAAAGATTACTTGAGAATTTTAGTAGACAAATATCAGGAGGACGAAGGGATTGAAAAAATCCTAATTAAAGAATAATGGCTTATGAAATAAACGGTAAAGATTTACCAAACGTATCAAGAGAAACTATCAACAAAAGTGCCAATTTATTAATTTTAAATATGCCGCGAAGCGATGCAGATAATGCTTGGGTTTTTGACTTTATGGGCGTAACCTTAAACATTTCAGTTGAGGGAACTTGTCAAGGAGCAGAAATTGCACAATTTCTTACTGACTTTTATGGAGGAACGGCTTTAACTGGGGGGTTTGTTGATGGAACGCAGGACAATAGTACAACTTACACAGGTTCAAATAACATAAGTGTTGATGTTATTGTTACCGATATAGTTACAAATGTAGCAGTACAAGATACAGAGGATATACTGAGATACACAGTTAAAATGGTTATGGGCAAAGGAGGTTCAGACTAAATGGCAGTTATACTCTATCAGGTTCAGATTGATTCAAACAATGTTATGGATTATATTAAAACTGGAACTGTGGAGAGAACTTTCGGAGATTCGATTTCAAGAGCAAATATAACTTTAAGACGAAATGTAACCAGTGTAGTAACCCCAGCAGTGGGAGACCGTATAACAATCAAACGAGGGGAAGACCCAAATGATGATACTTACTTTTTATTTGATGGGTATATTGTAGATGTTAAAATAGACTTTGGACATTACAAAATAAAATGTTATGATAAGATTTTTGATTTAGTAAGTAAAGAAATTCATTATTCTTACGATGCCGCAATAGACCCTTCCGCAGGAGTTATTACTGAGATTATAGATGATATGATTGAAACCTACGGAGACCTAACTTGCACTATCAATGGTGGTGGTAGTGGCTCAGTTAATGTTATTGATAGATTTGTGTGCAGACATTCGGATATTTATGAAAAAGTCAATCAGTTATTAGAAGTGATAGATTACCAGATGTATTATGACCCAGATACCTCTGCAGTTATTGTTGAGCCAAAAGGATATACCCTTAATTCTAATGTTTTATACTGTGACGTTTCTGGGCAGACTACAAACGTAACCGAAAACCCAAAGTGGAAATATGATAATAGAAAACTATTCAATAACTTAGTAGTTGAGGGAGCAACAAGTGAAGTAGAAACCACAGAAACTTTTGACGGAGATTCCAGCACTACAAACTTTCCACTGGCACATATTCCTGTAAGTGTTAAAGTTTTTGTCGGTGGAACATTGCAGGTTGGTGGTATTGAAAACTCAACTGAAACCTTTGACTATTCAGTAGATAGGCATAAAGATTCTCCAGCAATTAATTTTGAAACTGGTTCTACACCTGGAACAGGAACAGACAATATTGAAGTAAGATATTCTTATGATGTGCCAGTCCCAGTTAATTTAAGAGATGATGTAAGTATTTCCAATTATTACGAAGTTCAAAAAACAGTTTATTTGCCTGATGTAGAAAACGTAGATGATGCCATAGAACAAGGTCAGGCACTTTTAGATAAATACTCAACTCCTTTTATAAACGGAGTAGTTAAATTAGACAGCACAGTAATAGACGTTAATCCTGGTGAGCAGATTAGAGTGGATGATGATGTTAATAATGAAGACAGAACCCTTACAATACGCAAAGTAAAGCACACCATTCCATTCAAACCAGATGAAATAACATTAGGGGATGAAGAATATAAAACTGCAGATTGGGGGCGTGGCGTAGAACTAAAACTTAAACGACTCCTTGAAAAATTTACTGGCGACCAAGATATTTTAACATCATTGGTGCGGAGTGATTTTGATATTGATGTTACGCCTTACAGTACAACTATTCTATCTAAGAAAATATATGATATGGCAACTGGAGTTGGAAAGGATACCTATACAATAAATTCTGTGGCTGACCAAGGCATTTATCTTGACCGCATGGAAGTAGTTGGCAACTGGGCAGATGGTGGAGGCACAGCAACATTCTCATTAAGCCAAAACTCAAATACCACTTATATCCAAGTCGGGAGTTATTCTTTAAAATGCGACTGGACTGGCGGGACAGGAGATGCAAGTATTTTAGACTCAACCACATCTCTCGGAGATTTAAGTGCATATACTGGGCAGAGCTCAGGAACGCCAAGTCAGGGAACTGTCGGGCTTTGGGTTTACTTAGCTGCTGCAACTGACTTAACAGGAGATATCACTCTTAAAATCGGTTCAGGTGCTTCTAATTATACCGAAACTACTGGACGGGAATATACAAGTTCAAACGTATATGGGCTTGAAATTGCAACTTGGGTAACTGGTTGGAACTATGTCATGTTTGACCTGGATGGCGGAAGTGAAACAGGAACGCCAGACTGGACAGCCGTTGATTATGTTAATATTGAGTTCAACACAAATACCGCAAGTGGAACTCTTTATGTTGATTATTTAACAATCTCCAAGAGCAATTATCTTGGACTAAATGGAGCAGGGGGAGACCGTAGAGGCGCAGAAGTAACTGAGTTTACGGTAACATACTAATGACAACAACATGGGAAACTTTCAGGGATAATGTAAAGGCAAAAGTAGTTGCCTTGATTGAGTCAGGAATAGATAAAGAGAGAATAGACCCAACCCTAATAATGAAAGAAGAAATGTGGAAAATAATTGAGGAGGAAGAATAATGGCAAATGGAGCCGTAATAACAAATACTGGGAAGAATTTTGTGCTTAACAGAATATTTGCCAGTACAAAAACTGTAGTCGATACATTTGAAATTGGTACTGGAACAACTACGCCAGATGTAACAGATACCGCACTTGAAACAAGAGTGCCGATAACAACAGACACCACCTTAGATTCATGTGATGCAACCACTGGCTGGGCAAATGCAGGAATTGGAGATGCAGAAACTCTTAATACAACCGCAGGAGAAAGAATAGAAGGAACTGGATGTTTGAATCTACCGACAACTGGAGCAGCAGGAACAGCTGGTTGGAGTAAAACTGTAGCTGCGTGGGATTTTAGTACCGCACAGGATACTGTAAATATCTGGTATTACATAGCTGACCAAAGTGATTTAACAACTGCTTCTGATGCAGTTACAATTTATCTTGGAGACGCAGGCGCAGCAAACGCTTACCTTTATGATTTTGCAGATACTGCTATAAGTTCAGGGTGGAACTTTTTAGTATGTATAACTGGCTCAGAAACAAGTACCGTGGGAGCACCAGTAAATACACAATTAGATTTTATACAAATTGAAGTAAAACTGGATACTGACCAAGTGACAAATGACATGAGAATGGACTTCTGGGCATTATCAAGAGCTGCTGATTATACTGAAAATTTCCTAACTGGTTATCCGACCTACGATACAGGAAACCGCAGAGCAACTGTAAGATGCAATATATCAAGCAGTCAAGCCAACGGTCATAATTTAACAGAAATTGGTTTAGAAAATACTGAAAGCACACCTGAATTGTTATCTCATACAGTTCATACAGCAATATCTAAATCCAGCAAGGATGAAATAATATATCAAAATGTATACAATTTTGATTAAGGAGGAAAAACATGACAGACGAATACGAATATCCGAAAGTTGATGGCGATACAGTTCGTTATCAGGACATGAACAGTTGGGGAGGAATCCTAACAACAACCGCAGGTGAGAACTTAACCGCAGACGAAGTTGTTTATATTAAAGAAACAGACGGGCAGGCATACATTTCAGACAATGCAAATTATGCCGATTCAAAAGTAGATGGAATAGTTCTCAATACTGCATCCAGCGGAAATGCTTGTTATGTTCAGACATCAGGCGTAGTTGGAAATCTCTCTGGTTTAACTGCAAAAGAAGTTTATTATCTTGGTGCAGCAGGAGCATTGACTACTACAGATAACAACATTCCAGTCGGAGTAGCTGTAACAACGACAGCACTTAAACTACTAAAAAACATCAATAGTGCGCCAACACAATATAGCACAGTAGACGGAACAACAGACGATTCCGCTGGTGGGGCGTGGGGAACATTAAACGAAATGACAATAACAATAACAACTGGTGGCTCTCCAGTCTTAGTTCTATTTACTGGCGGAGGATTTGATACAACTGGTGCTAACACCGCTGAATTTAGAATTGATGTTGATGGAACTCCCTATGACACTGGATATGGTATCAGTGATGGAAACGCAGATAATGTAATCTTCAATGTAGCCATGCACCAAATTTTTGAATTGACTCCTGGTTCGCATACGTTTAAAATAGAGTGGACTGGGGATGGAACATTAAATAATTGTTCCACAAATCCAAATGTTGCAACCCGAAGACTTTCAGTAATAGAATTAGGAAGATAAAATGAATAGAGACGCATTAGGAACACTCCTTGAAGGAGTTAGAAAGAAACTGGTAAATTTCTTTAGTAAGGACTGTATAAGGGAACTTGAAGAAACCCAAGACAAACTCGTAGACTCTAACGCAAGAGTTCTCGAACTTGAAAGCAGAGTAGAAGAAATAGAATTAGCAGAGAAATCGCAACTCCCAAAAGAATTAACTCCGATTAAGGACATTTATAGGGGAAAGGTATGGGTTAATTACCGTAAGTATGTAAACAAAAAGCTTACTCATCAGAAGAAGGCATACTCCCTTGCACCACAGGACGTATCTCACCCAACAAGTCTCCTTAAAGAGGCTATAGATGGGGCAAATATGAAGAGTTCCGACAGTGATTATGCCAAGTTTACTAAAGCCCTTATATGGGTGCAACAAAACTTGAAATATATTACAGATTACGAACAATACTTACAAGCCGAGTATTTTACGCCAAGCTATCAAACGCTTGTAACTGGACAGGATGACTGCGAAAGTTTAAGCCAAGTGGTGATAGATATGTGCCGAATGATGGGCGTAAGCTCAGAAAAGATTTTCATGGCAGTCGGATATGTAGGCACAATGGGGCACGCATGGGTAGCCTTTAAAGATACCGACAAGTGGTACATCGGCGAGGCAACTTTAAGCCAAGCGACTCCGCCAAAGTTCTGGGATATGAGATATGTAGCAGAAGGAAGTTTTGGAAAAGAACGAGGCGGACTAAGAAACTGGGACTTTGAAGCCAAATTTAAAGCAGGTGAACAACCTTACGAAGTACCGACTATGGGACTAAGAACCTTTGAAATGAGTGGAGCAAAAGTCCCTGATGTAAAAACCAAGAAACAGAGAAAAGAGAAAGAGAAACTGATTGAGGAACTATGGCAAATTTGAAAGGATTAGAAAACATACTATTAGATATAAAGGAAGATATCGGGGAACTGAAAAGTTCAATGAAAGACAATAGGACTGACCATAAAGAAATGAAGAAACATCTAAAAGAACAGAATGGAAAGGTCAATGCAAACGAAAATGCAATAATTAAATTGCAGACAGCTGCAACAATTTACGGCAGTATGTTAGTTCCGATTGTAATAGCATTGATATTGAAGATATTTAACAAAATCTAAGGGGGTGAATGACATGGCTTACGATTGGAAAATAACCATCAAGAAAGGCGTTAAGTATTTGCTTTTCTATGGAGTTCCTGGAGTGATTGCATCATTTTTGCAGTTTTACCCAGAATATTCCGCTCTGACTGTTGGAACACTTCTAACAATGAGTGCAAATTGGTTAAAACATAAACAGTAAATACTATACAAAAAGTTTAAAGTCGTATAGTATTTCCACAGGAAATAGGGGTTAAATCAATAGCCTTCGTTTTATTTTTAGTTATTTTTTTAACCTTCATTTCCTTTCTATCCTATAGATATATATAATGGTTAATATTGTCTTGTAAGCGTTCTAAATATAATATATATGTATATAGGAAAAAAATAAAAAAAGATTTGAAAAACAAAAGACTTACTCTTTTTTGGTCAATATATCTATATATACCAAACCAAAACATTTATAAAGGATTAAAATAAATTAAGCTTGAACTGAAAAGTTCAGGAGATGAAAAAAATGACAAGAGGAAAATGTAAAGATGAAGTAGAAAAAGCTTTCAAAGGGCGCATGAAAGATATAAATAGACTTTGTGAAGCTATAGAAACAAGCGACAAATTTTTAAAAGAAAAGATTGAGGAAGACCTCGGAACTCTTTGGGATTATGGACTTAGCATTGATTTTGTTGAAGCTGGAACATTTGCAGACCAGAGAGCAGACTATATGAGATACCAACTAAGCTACGGTGGACCGAGTGAAGAATTTAGAATCTACAAAAACGGTGAAGTAGAATTTTGGTACTTAGATTGGTATGACGGAGCTTGTGTTCAAGTAGAAGGAGAAGATGCAGACACAATAAAGAATATAATTGAGCTGTCTGGGGTTGAGGAAAAATGAACTGCGATAAATGTGACACAATGTTAGAAAACAAAGAAACACATAACAAAGTATTAAAAGATATTGGATTAGAAAGTGGCGGACAAATTGTAAGAATTGAGAAGCTACTTTGCAACAAATGTTATGGGGGGTTAAGATGAAAAGAACATATCCAGAAGAACTAAGACACCAACGCCTTGAATCAATCCGAGCAATAGTAAACGAGAACCCAGACGGAATAGAACTAAAATATCTGCGAGGACAACTGAGCTACAAAATCGGAGTCAAGCGAGACAAGATAGGCGAATACATCTCAACAGTAAAAGACGCAGGTTACATAAAACAAGTAGGCTCAAAAGTCTACCCAACAATATTGCCAAGGGAATAATGGCTTACAGACCAGCACACAATGAAGCACACAAACGCTATATAGAAAAGCTCAAGAAGAAAGGGCTGTGTTTATGGTGTGCAACAAGACCTGTAGTAACAAAACAATACTGCGAAATATGCAGGGTCAAGAAACAGAAGAAAAGCAAAGAAGACCGAAAAAAATACAAAGCACGCTGGAAGTCAATCGGCATTCCAGTACGTGAAGAATGGAGGATGAAAAAATGAAAAAAAAGAAATTAAACTTGGCAAGAATTGGAGATAATTTTTGCAAAGAAAAAGAGGTTGTTCTGAATACGGAACATTATTCAATAGAAGCCAAGGAAGTTGAAGAAGGGATAATCATTGATGTATTCCATAGGCATGGAGATTTAATTGATACCTATACCTATTGGAACGATGATGTTATTGAGGAAGAAGATGAGTAATTGTATAAAATGCGGAAAGTTCAATGACATAGATGATGCGAACCCTTGTCATTTCTGTAGCGAGGAAAAGTAATGGACAAACTAAGAGGAATGCACCATAAAGACCGCCTAAGACTAAGCTGGAAGATAGCTTGGCAAGTCAGCCAACAATTAAAAGACCAAAAACTAAATTCAAACCCATTGCTAAAAACAATCCAAAAAACAGTGGAACAAATATTTGAATACAAATCTGAAACAGTTGAAAAATATCTCAGAGAACTGGAAGAAGCAAAGAAAATAAAAGTTCTACCAGATGGGCGAGTAAAAATAGTGCCATTTATGGAAAATCAATAGGTAGAGCTTAAATTGGGTAACCAAAAAGTATATAAAGGGGTAAAATAAAGGAATGGTAGAGCTAAGAGCTCAGGAGGCAAGTAAA
>CAZNGA010000090.1:0-9833 GCA_964572485.1 uncultured Chitinophagales bacterium | reverse complement strand
TGCCCGACGAAGTTCACTGAAAGGGAACGCAGGCGGGAAGTCCCTGCAGGCCCACTCCGCCCACCATAGCTTTAGCGACGGTGGGCATTTTTTTCCTTCTCCTCTTCTCTTTTTCTCCTTCAGAAAGAATGCAGCAACCCTCGTTGTCCATAGCTACTAGGTCTTTTTTAACATAGAGTGCACAAGCACCGCTTCGCTTATGCTTGCACCATCAGGATAACTATACCCGTACGGGGTTAAAAAAGTTAATATTTATTTTTTTATACCCGTTCAGGTATATTTATTAATATTTATGTTATATTTGTACCCGTAAGGGTATAATAAACTATGACTAAGATATCATCATTCATAAAATATCATCGTAAAAAGCAAGGATTAACTCAAGAAGAACTTGCCAACAAAGCAGGCGTGGGAGTTCGTTTTATACGTGAATTAGAACAAGGCAAAGAAACACTGCAATTAGATAAAGTAAATCATGTATTGGCAATGTTTGGATTTAATTTAGCACCAGCCAAACAACATACAGATGCATATGAAATTGCTTTAGAACTCATCAATGACATTAGGTCAAAATATTTTAAGAAAGCTGTGAAAATCACTCTTATAAACCAAATAGTAAGGTATGGTTTTATCATAAAGGAAATAATTGATCCTAAGGAAAATATTATTACGGGGTGGCAATTTGTTCCAAATAATAATGCCGTTGAATATCAACAACAACCAGATGACCAACTCACTGAAATTATACCACATTCATCAATTCAGCAAATAGAAGAGCAATGAAATGAAAACAGGATTGGTATATAAAAAAGATAAACTTGCCGGTACAATTTGGGAAGACGAAAAAGGGTATGGTTTTCAATACAACGATTCTTATTTAAAAAATCCACAATATGGTGCAGTAAGCAAAACTTTGCCTTTGCGAGAAGAGCCTTTTCAAGATAAAAGTATGTTCCCCTTTTTTGATGGATTGATACCTGAAGGCTGGTTGTTAAAAATTGCTATTGACAATTGGAAACTAAATCCAGGAGACAGGATGAGCCTATTACTGACACTTTGTAAAGATTGTATTGGTGATATTAGCATAATTAAGGAATAATTCTATGAACTGTTTACTTTGCTATAAACCTTTAACCGGAGCAGAAAAAGATTATCACCAGAATTGTGTGTCAGAAGTTTTTGGATTAAAGCAAATGCCCCTGATTGATATTGATGAAAAAAGGTTAAAATCTTATGCAAAGGAATTGGTTGAAGCAAATACTGCTATTACCGGTGTGCAGCCAAAACTAAGTTTATGGTTAGAAGAACGTAAAAATAATATTCGTTTCACTTTCATTGATAATAAAAGTACTTATATCATTAAGCCGCAGAGCGAAACTTATAAAAATCTACCGGAAAACGAAGACCTTTGTATGCACCTTGCAGATGAATTTGGTATCAAGACCGCAATGCATGGTTTAGTCAAATTACCCAGCGGTAGTTTGGCTTACATTACACAGCGATTTGACCGAAAAGGGGAAAACAAGCTGGCTTGTGAAGATTTGTGTCAATTGACTGAAACACTTACAGAGCATAAGTATCGTGGAAGTTATGAGAAAACAGGTAAAGCAATCAAGCAATTTTCATCACAAACTGGTTTGGATGTGTTACATTATTTTGAATTGGTTGTTTTTAGTTTTTTAATAGGAAATGCTGATATGCATCTGAAAAATTTTTCAATGCTGGAAAATGATGAGAACCAATTTTCTTTAAGCCCTGCATATGATTTAGTAAGCACATTTTTAGTAATCAAAAATGAACCTGAACAGATGAGCTTAACGCTTAATGGTAAGAAGAATAATATTACAAAAAAGGATTTTGATGTTTTAGCAGACAACTTATCACTTACGGAAAAACAAACACAAAATTGCTACCATTCATTTTTTAATAATTTAGACAAGGCAATATTGTGGATTAAAAACAGTTTTTTACCTAATGATCAAAAAGAAAGATTGCATCAAATGGTGAGGACCCGCATAAAACTATTGAGAAATTAAAACAAAACACTTGCTGCTATCGTTAAGCAAAGCAACTGGATATTATAGCTACTTGGTCTTTTTTATTAGATATAAATTTAGGATTCGTTCATGGTCATTATAGAAAAATATATCGTAAAGGATTAATTTGGCTTCACCATTGGGACGATTGATTAAAACACAATTATCGAAATGAATAAAATATCTTTTTTTGTAATAGTAATAGCAATATATTGTCTAGGACCAGTTTTGGGACAAAGCAATAGTCGGGAAAGAGACCTACATGTTGACATTGGTGTTAAATATGTTCCATTCGATTATTTATCGGGTCTTGTCCTTGGGCTTTCAGTATATAGCCCAGATAGAAAGATTAGTTTTGATATTAGAAACGATGTTCTGTTTGCAATCGGGAGAACAACTTATTGACTCGGTTGGTAATATTCATCAATCTCAAAATTACCAAATAACTAATTATCATACTTTAAACTACTTTGAAATCAACTATCATCTTAGTACTTTAAAAGGAGATCCCATTCTAATTGGATTAGGTTATTCATGGATCTACAATGGAATTGGAGAAAATATTCGTTTTATTACCGATTATGGATACAGTGCATTAAGTATTTCAGCAAAGTACTTTATAAGTTGGTACATCATAGAATTTAGATCGGATATCCCTTTCGATATTAATGAATTTTCTGGTTGGAAAACCGGATCCACATTGTTTCCACTTTCTCTTGTTGTTATGTATAGATTTAAGCCAAACATATCACGAGGGAAACACTAATTATGAACCATTGGAATCTGTATTGGGAGAAGATAAGATAACATCTCAACAGTTAATACCAACTAATGTTGTGCTTGCCAAAATTCATTCTTGAAATGATGAAATATCTATTGGCATAAGTTCACATGATTGCTCCCAAATATCCAAGCATTAAATTAAACGGAAACCAATTCGTCTAGCCTATTGGTTGCCCAACTTTTCTTCTTTCTTTTTATTCCTTCTCCTTATCCTCAACATATTGCATGAAATTTTCAATATGTTCATTGACAGAGCCCTGCATCGCTTTTAAGATTCGCTCATTTCTTTTTGCATCTTTTATTCCTGTTTTACCTCTAGATAATAACTCCGATTGTGCAGGGAGCAATGTGCGTAAGATGGCATTGTTCTCTAATACCATCATTAACAATTCATAGTTATGATCACTTTTAGTAAGCTTTTTTTTGAAATTACCATTTTCCATGAGTCATATTATTAAATAAAAAAAACCGCTAAGCTTCCGAGTATATTCAGGGGCCTAACGGTAATTAATAAATCATTACTCTCCATAATAATGGCGCAATGACATAACACAATCAAATATATGCTATTGATATTTAATAAAGAAATGAAGTTATCAACAAATCCAAGTAGTAATTTCAAAATCCGAAACTATAAGAAAACGCTAAACTAGTTCTTTCCTTTCTCTCCTTCTTTCTTTTCCCCTTTTACAATGCTAAGGTTGCATTTTAGAGCAGAAGTAAAACATAGGAAATTCATCAAGGAACTTTTGTTTACACCAAGTAGTTATCTCTTAATACCCTTTTGTAATTACAAGATCAATTAAGCGTACATTATGAAATTGCTTTCTGTAATCGCTATTTTATTGAGCCTATCATCATTTAATTGTGGAAATGATACACAAGGGAAATTGACATCACAAAATACTGACCCAATGAATGCTACTGATCACACATTTGCCAACCACCTGATCAATGAGACAAGTCCTTACCTGTTGCAACATGCACATAACCCTGTAAATTGGTATGCATGGGGCGACGAAGCCCTTGATCGAGCACAAAAGGAGAACAAACTATTGCTTATTAGTATAGGATATTCTGCATGCCACTGGTGCCACGTGATGGAACGCGAGTCATTTGAAGATGAGGAGATAGCTCAAATAATGAACGAAAATTTTATATGCATCAAAGTGGACAGAGAAGAACGGCCCGATATTGATCAAATATATATGAATGCTGTTCAGCTGATATCAGGAAGCGGAGGATGGCCATTGAATTGTTTTGCCCTGCCCGATGGCAGCCCCTTTTATGGAGGCACCTATTTTAGTAAAAATCAGTGGATGCAGGTATTACAGCAAGTTGCACAAGAGTATAAGGCCGACCCTCAAAAAGTGAATGAATATGCTAAAAAACTCATTGCAGGGATCAAGCAAAGTGAATTTATCACACTTAACAAAAATGAGCCAACATTCTCACAGGATGATCTTACGCCTGTTTTGAACAAGTGGTCCGATCGTTTTGACCATAAAAATGGAGGTGGCAAAGGTTCGCCAAAATTCCCTATTCCCAATAACTATCAATTTCTACTAAAATATTATTATGTGACCAAGAGTGTGCCACTGCTTGAATACATAAAACTTACCCTGGATAAAATGGCGTTTGGGGGCATCTATGACCAGGTAGGCGGAGGTTTTGCCAGATATGCTACAGACAAGGTATGGAAGGTGCCTCACTTTGAAAAAATGTTGTATGACAATGCTCAACTTGTTTCTTTATATACCGAAGCTTACCAACTTACTAAAGAACCATTATATAAGGAAATAGTATATGAGACCCTGGAATTTATTCAAAGAGAGATGACCACTTCAAATGGTGCTTTCTATTCTTCACTTGATGCAGATAGCGAAGGGAAAGAGGGAGAGTATTATATATGGACTCAAGAAGAAATGGAAGAGGAATTGGATGATAAATTTCCAATCGCCAAAGATTACTATCATATCAATGGATTGGATGTATGGGAGCAGAATAAGTACATATTATTTAGAGATGGTAATGATGAGCAGGTAGCGGAAAAACATGGATTAAAAGTACCGGCACTACATAAAGAAATTAAAGAGATCAACAAATTACTATTTATTGCAAGAGAACAAAGAGAGCGGCCCGGATTGGATGACAAAACGCTTACATCATGGAATTCCCTGATGTTGAAGGGTTACATAGATGCATATCAGGTATTTGATGAGCAAAAATTTCTTGACGCAGCTATTACAAATGGAAATTTTATACGGTCAACTCAAATGAAGGAGGATGGCGGTTTGTACCATAGTTATAAGGATGGAAAAAGTACGATCAACGGATTCTTGGAGGATTATTCTTTTACTGTTGAAGCATTCATAAGCTTATATCAAGCTACCTTTGATGAGACATGGTTAGAAGAGGCAAGAAGATTAATGGATTATGCGATCGAGCACTTTTATGATCAAAGTACCGGGATGTTCTTCTTTACTTCCGATCAGGATAGAACGCTGGTTGCCAGAAAAATGGAGATCAATGACAATGTGATCCCGGCATCTAATTCCAGTATTGCTAAAGGGTTATTTCATCTGAGTTTATATTTTGATGATAAAAACTACTTTACTATCTCCACGCAAATGCTTCAAAATGTGAAACCGTATATGGCTCAATATGGCCAGGGTTATTCTAATTGGGGAATTTTGTTGATCGATCATACCGTGGATTTTTATGAAATTGCAATCTCAGGTAAAGACTTGCATAAAAAACGTAAAGAACTGAATGGCCATTATCTTCCTAACAAAATTTTGGTTGGCGGGGTAAATAAAAGCAAACTGCCTTTATTGTCCAATAAGTATGTTATTGGCAAAACAATGATCTATGTGTGTGTGAACAAAGCGTGCAAACTGCCTGTTACAGATACTTATGACGCTTTAAGGCAGATTAATTCAAAATGGTAATATTCAAGATTGGGATGATCAAGCTGCATGCCTATCCCCTCTTGAGAATTTGTTCAACTCCTTTCCGCCCGGAAGTTTTATCCCCAATGTCGAGTAAGGCAGCCATTCGTGGGTATACCTGTTATAATAATAGACCTCCAATGATAAAGAAAGTGCATCACCGATGTCATTTTTTTTGATAAGAATATGGCATTCTTCGCCATTAACATCTTCAATCCTTAAGGATTTTATAATTGTCATTTTCACTTATTTTAATGATCAGTTAGGGCCACCGTGAATTGAAATGGCCTTAGAATAATATAACTATCTCGGAAAGGAAATGAAAGGGAATTTTAGGATTATACTTACATGTGATTGATATCTTATCACATTGTTGGAATATTATTACCCTACGACTAGATCTTAAGGGGTGGTGAGTATAATTCATATATTTGTCTTACACCAAATGAATGATCTATGGAACTAATAACGGAATTCATTGAGTTTAGTACCCAAGGTAACACCAGCATAGTTGACATTACAAATGATATTCAGCATATTCTCAATGGATCAGGATTAATAGAGGGGACAGCCACTATTTTTGGTGTTGGGTCAACAACAGGAATTTCAACAATTGAGTATGAACCGGGGTTGGTAGACAAGGATATCCCGGATCTTTATGATAAGTTGGCGCCATACGGTCCTGATTACGCACATCATCAGACATGGGGTGATGATAATGGCGCTTCACACGTTAGAGCCACTTTGCAGGGATGCCATATCGCTGTTCCATTTATTGAGTCCACTTTGATACTAGGCACATGGCAACAGGTGATATTTATTGATTTTGATACTCAACCCAGATCAAGAAAAGTGGTTGTGCAATTATTAGGCAAAACCTAAAGGTGCGAATATTATTATGTGAAAGTTCTTTTTAATCATAGTTAGTAATATATTTGTTTACCAAACGCCATAATATGAAAAGGTTACTATCGATAACTTTTTTACTTGCTTCCACACTACTTCTCCATGGTCAAATTGAGGAATTTATTAATAACGCTGAAGATAAGAAGTCTGACAGATTGATGCTTCAATTCTATGTCGACAATTGGCTAGATAAGCCTGATAGTATTGATATGGAAGGATTATCAAGGGGCTTTGCTTTTTATTTTATGCATGAATGGAAGCTGGGCAATTCAAATTTTAGTATTGCCTCAGGCACCGGGATCTCAGCACATAATATTTTTTATGATGCTATGATAGTTGAAGATTCATTAAATAGATCCGTATTTGTTCCAATGAAAGGTATCAGTTATAAAAGAAATAAATTAACCACCGCTTACATCGACATTCCACTTGAATTTAGATTCAAAGCCAAACCAGGGAAAAAAGGAAATAGCTTTAAAATGAGTGTAGGAATCAAGGCGGGATACATGTTAAACAACCATACTAAATATGTTGGAGATGGCTTTATGTTGAACAAAACGGAAAAGGTCAAGCTCAAAGAGCACAACATTAATAATATTTCTGATCTCAGATACGGAGTAACCGGAAGAATAGGGATTGGAAGTTTAGCAATTTCAGGGTACTATGCGTTAACACCTCTTTTTGAGGAGGATGAAGGGCCTCAAGTTGTTCCTTTCTCTGTTGGTATAACATTGCTCGGCCTCTAAGGTTATTTTTTGATTGAAGACAAGATCATTTATTTCCAATCTCCCAATCACTGCATCGCTATGAATGCGATCAACTGACAGATGATTCCTAAAAGGTATCCTGAATATATTTCTTGAGGTTTATGAGCACCCAGGCTTAATCTGGCGGTACCTACCAAACCTGCAATTAGGATAATGATCATGAAAGGAATCTTAAGGCCATAGTTAGAAACTGGGAGCATAGCTAGTGCAATACCAATGAAATAGCCCATTCCAACTGTATGCATACTGATCTTGTAAAAGAGATTAAGAAGAAAAAGTAAGAAGACTGAGATCGTGGCACCCAATATTATAACAGTTAAGATCTTGGAAGCAAAAGTGTTGAGTGAGATCTCTTGAAGGTCATTTTGGTGCCAAACATATAGAAGAGTCCAAAGATAGAATATTGCTGTAGCCAGATAAGGAAGATATCTTTCTTTCTTTTCTTCCATGAAAAAACTCTTAATGAACCCTAATTTCAACATTAGAAAGACTGTGATCAGAGGGAAAAGAAAGGTGTTGATCGCTACGATCAAAACAATTTTATTGGTTGCCACAGAGCCTAGTGGGGCAAATAATCCGGGATTGGACCATATGATATATATAAAAGCAAATGTAGGTAGTAGGGATGGATGAAAAACAAATGAAATGATCTGAGCAAAGAGTTTTAATTTCATAGTTCTTTTCTTAGCCTTGCAACTGGAATGTTCAACTGTTCTCTGTATTTAGCAACAGTTCTTCGGGCAATACTATATCCCTTCTCTTTTAGCAGTTTCATCAATTTTTCATCCGACAATGGCTTTTGTTTATTCTCATCATCGATCAATTTTGTAAGTATCTTCTTCACTTCACGAGTTGAAACTTCTTCGCCACTTTCAGTTTCAATAGATTCGGAGAAAAATGATTTTAAAAGAAAGGTGCCAAATTCAGTTTGGGCATATTTGTTGTTGGTCACTCTTGAGATAGTGGAGATATCTAAATTTGTTATTTCCGCAATGTCTTTCAATATCATTGGCTTCATCTTGATCTCATCGCCAGTAATAAAGTAGTCATACTGATAATTCATGATCGCCTGCATGGTCAAAAGCAAGGTTTCCTGTCGTTGTTTTATCGCATCAATAAACCACTTTGCGCCATCAATTTTTTGTTTGATGAACATGATGGTCTCCTTTTGCTTTTTATCTTTCTTTTTGCTTTCACTGTAGGATTGTAATATGTCTTGATATGAACGGCTGACCCTTAACTCAGGGGCATTCATTGAATTTAGCTTGAGCTCTAATTCCCCTTCTCTATTGGTAATGATATAATCAGGGACCACGTAAAGTTCAGATCTGGGACTCTCCAAAAAACCACTCCCTGGCTTAGGATTTAGCTTCAGAATTTCATCCATCACTTCTTTCAATTCTTCTGCACTCAATGACATTTTCTTCTCCAGCTTTGTAAAATGTTTTCTGACAAAGGGTTCAAAATGGTCTTTTAGGATCTTTAAGCCGAGTTTTACATTTTTGTCGTTCTCATCTTTCCTCTCTAATTGCAATAATAAACACTCCTGAAGATCTTTGGCGCCCACTCCGGGAGGATCAAATTTATAGATCATCTCCAGCAACTCCTGAATTTCTTCTTTTGTTGTGGTTATATTTTGCGAGAACATAAGATCGTCAATGATCGCATCCATTGACCGTCTTAGGTAGCCATCATCATCAATACTGCCAATGATCTGCAATGCGATGTCGTACCTTCTGTCATCTAATTTAATGACGCCTAATTGTTGCTCCAGGTATTCGTTGAAAGTATTGATCACCCTGATCGGAACGGATTTTGGTTCGTCATCATCAGAGTAATCGTTATTGCTCAGTTTGTAGGATGCGATCTCATCATCGTTGAGATAATCAGTGACATCAATGTCATCATCGATCTGCAATTCATCGGTTTCATCCAATGTCTCAATATCATCATTGTCATCAGCCTCGCTATCTTCGCTCTCAACTTCGTCCCCTTCTTCCAGAGCGGGGTTCGCTTCGATTTCTTCTTTGATCCTTTGATCCAAAGATACTGTCGGTACCAGCAACAACTTCATGAGCTGAATCTGTTGCGGTGACAACTTTTGTAGTAATTTCTGACTTAATTTCTGCCTCAACATCCTGTTTGCAAAACTTGGTTAATAAATTCAAATAACAAAATTAATAATTAATTTAGCAAATGATTCATTTACATATTAAGTAATCATAATTCAATAAATGAAGAATATTATTGATATACAGCAACTTGAGGGCAAGGAGGTTACTTTGCAAGGTTGGGTAGCCAACAAAAGGATGGGGAAAGATATTGCTTTTGTGATCTTAAGGGATGGCACAGGGTTTGTCCAATGTGTTATTGATAAGAACACCGTGGGT
>CAZNGA010000089.1:0-10169 GCA_964572485.1 uncultured Chitinophagales bacterium | reverse complement strand
CCGGCCGTCTTGATTTTCATGGAGAAGGGTTCAGCTTCAATTACGATCAATTTGATATTGGATTGAATCAAATAGACTCGCTCATCATCAATATTCCCGGCAAAGAGAGAGACAAAGAAGATAAACCCATATTGATCCAGTTGAAGACGTCTATCATTGGGCTAACAGGAAAGATCTCTATTGACAAACCAAATAATAAATCAGGATTGGAGGACCTTCCCGAATATCCAATATTTGAGAGTCTTGAAAACTCATATACTTTCTATTCAAGGAAATATACCCTCAACGGAATATATAAGAAGAGTAAATTCTACTTTGAGATCACACCATTCCATTTAGAGAACCTCGATAAATTTGACCCTAAGGAGTTATACTTTGAAGGGAAATTGGTCTCATCAAATATCTTCCCCGACATTCCTGAGCGTATTAAGATCATGGATGACCTATCTCTGGGCTTTAAAACGAAAACAAAAGCGACCGGCCTTCCTGCATATGGCGGGAAAGGGACCTTTACTGACACTATAACCCTTGACAACACAGGTTTAAGGGGAAAAGGTGTCATAGAATATCTCACTTCTACCTGTAAGTCAAATGACATCATCTTTTATCCGGATTCATTAGATGCAAACACTGATTCTGTGGAGATAAGAAAAGAAGTGTATGATGGTATCGAGTTCCCAAGTGTAAACAATGCAGTTGTCTTCACCCATTGGGTCCCTTACAAGGATGTCATGTTCATTAGAATGAAACAGAATCCTTTTGAAATGATGGATGAACAGGCCACACTATTTGGAGACCTTGAAATTAGGCCATCGGGCTTATCCGGTAGTGGGCAAATGGAATGGGCCGATGCTTTACTGGAATCGATGGAAATCAAATACAATTTTGATGATTTCCTGGCAAAAACGGCTCTGCTTACCATCAAATCAATTGACCCGGAGAATGCGGCTTTTAAGGCCCCGGATGTGACAGCGCATGTCGATTTTAAGAATCAGATCGGACAATTTGTATCAGAAAATGATAAAATCCCAATTGAATTTCCATACAATCAATATAAAACATCATTAGATAAGTTTGATTGGGACATGAAAAATCACATCATTGATTTTCAGGCGGTAAGTGAAGAAGGGAAGCCCAACTTCATCTCAACACATCCAGACCAGGAAAACCTTCGGTTTTACGGAACTGATGCCAGGTATGATCTTAAGAACTATATCCTGGAGATCAGGGGTGTCCCTCATGTAAAAACTGCAGATGCAAAAGTGATCCCCGAAGATAATATTGTTGTGATCGATCCTAAAGCGAAGATGCGAACACTTGAAAATGGTACCATATATGCAGATACAATTACGAATTATCATAAGATCTATAATGCTACTGTTGACATTATAAGTAGGAAGAACTTTACAGCTACCGGAACCATGGACTATGTTAACAGGTCCAATCTCAATCAACCCATTGAATTTGATAACATCTCGGTAGTTGTTGAAGATAAGAAAACCTTCAGAACTCATGGTACTGCCGCCATCCATGAGAGTAAGGGTTTCACATTAAATCCCAGGATCGGTTTCAAGGGTGAGGTAGCGTTCACATCCCATGAAAAATTCCTTTCGTTTAAGGGATTCGTTAAACTGGAGCACTTTCACCATAGAATAAAAACTACCTGGTTCAATATCTCAAATGAGATCAACCCCGATTCGCTGTATATGAAGATCGATGATAAAACGATCAATGAAGATTCTAACAGAGTATTTATCGGGATACACATGAGTAAAGATTCTTCAGGGTTGTATACGAACTTCCTGAATACCAAGCACAACGATAAAGATGAAGATATCATCTTAGTTCATGGATTGTTGAACATCGACGAAGTCAATAACGATTTTATCATTGGTGAAGAAGATAAGATCCGAAAGAAGGCACTGGCGGGAGACTACTTCAGTTTCAATGACCGCACAGGTAATGTGTATGCTGAAGGGAACATTAACTTAGGGGTCCATATGGATTTTGTTGAGATAGATGCCAGCGGCGCTATACGTAATAATCTTAACGAGAACACGTACAACTTTGCGCTCATCCTTGGTTTGAATTTGAGGATCCCGAATGATATTATTGAGACCATGGCTTATGACATCATTGAACTGACCCGTGATCTTCCCGAGATAACCTATGAGGACCCCTCTTTTAAGAGGGCTATTGCAGAATTAGTTCCTGATAAAAAGAAGGCAGAGCGGATGTTCAATGAGTTAGAAAAAACCGGTGTTTTCAGAAAACCCGCTGACTTAAAGTTTTCCTTCTTTTTTACAAAACTAAATTTAAAATGGAATTCAAAATCAAAAAGCTACATATCGCAAGGCCCTGTAGGGTTAGGATACATCGGCTCGAAAGCAATTCATAAAAAGGTAGAAGCGTATCTAGAATTCGGCAAAAAGGGAAAATATGATTTCTTCAATATCTACATCCAGGCAGGTAATGAAGATTGGTACTTCCTCCAATACAAAAATAAGATCGTCAATATCCTATGTACTTACGATAAGTTCAATGAGTCTCTATCAGACCTTCCTCTTGACAAAAGAAGGACCAAAGGCCCGGATAATACGCTATTCGTGTTCCAGAGAGGGGGCACTAAGAGACAAAAAGATGTTTTCCTGCAAAGAATGAAAGATCTTCAGGAAGACTAGTTCTAATTTTTAGTAATGATCGATTTATTAAGATGGTGCTTCCCAGTTACAATTAATTAACATCATATGATTTTGCAAGAATTTTTATATTTTTATGCCTCTTAAAATAGCTTCAATGATATCCATTGTAAACGTTTATTATTTGGATGCATCATTGATTGATCATATATTATGATTACCATTTTAACTTTATTGGGATTAGTGTTGGCCTATCTGTTGGGATCATTTCCAACTGGTGTTTGGATCAGCAAGACCTTCTTTAAGATCGATTTGAGAGATTTTGGAAGTGGGAATACCGGTGCAACGAATACCTTCAGGGTCTTGGGGCGCAGAGCAGGAGCAATTGTTATGATCATTGACATACTTAAAGGATTTACTGCGGTAAAGTTGGCAAATTTATTGGGCAACTACCCTATTGGCAGCGAGCAATTTGTCAATTTCCAATTGAGTTTGGGTATAACAGCGGTTTTTGGCCATCTATTTCCTATTTATATTGGATTCAAGGGTGGTAAAGGGGTAGCCACATTACTCGGCATGATCTTTGCGATCCATCACCAGTCGGCATTGATCTGTTCTGGCGTATTTGTGTTGGCATTGATCTTAACATCCTATGTATCTCTCAGCTCTATAATTGCCAGTTTAGTATTACCCATTTTGATCATTTTCGTATTTGACTCTGATGTAGAATCACTTCAGGTTTTTGGCATAGCAATTGCGTTACTTGTTATATTTACCCATCAGCAAAATATTAAGCGATTGCTAAAGGGTAAGGAAAGCAAAGCCCGGATCTTTAGGCGTAAAAAATAATGGAATTAACATAATACAACTATCATGAGAAATGCTATTATTTCCGCTAGTGTGATCACCCTACTATTCATTTCCTGTTACAAGGTTCCCATAACCGGTAGAAAGCAGTTGAATATGCTGCCTGAAAGCATGCTGATGAGTATGAGTCTGACCAACTATAACCAGTTTCTCACAGAGAATCAGGTCATGGGACGTGGCGGATATGTCAACATGGTGAACAATGCAGGCAACCGGATATCAAAGGCTGTTGAGGAATACTTGAACAAGAATGGCCATGGTAAGAGAGTAAAAAATTACAAATGGGAATTCAATTTAGTAAAAGATAAACTAGTAAATGCCTGGTGTATGCCAGGGGGAAAGATCGTATTCTACACCGGTATCATGCCGATCACAAAGGGAGAAAAGGGTGTTGCCGTGGTCATGAGCCACGAAATAGCGCATGCTATTGCAAGGCACGGCAATGAGCGTATGAGCCAGGTGCTCGCCATTCAGGCCGGCGGGGTAGCATTAAGCGTGCTGCTAAAGGATCAGCCTGAGCAGGCAAGGAGTTTATTCCTTGCCGCCTATGGAGTTGGCGCTACGGTTGGAATTATGTTACCCTACTCCAGGAATCATGAAGCTGAAGCAGACAAAATGGGATTGATTTTTATGGCCCTTGCAGGGTATGATCCAACGGAGGCGGTTCATTTTTGGGAGCGGATGGCAGCTCGATCCAAGGGGGCCCCACCAGAATTTCTAAGCACCCATCCCAGCCATGAGACCCGAATAAGGAAGATCAAAGAATTCCTGCCGGAAGCCATGAAATACTATAAGGGGGCATGATAAGGAACACAATTTCGAAATCTGAAACCTGAAATCTAAAATTCGAAATCCTAATATCGAAATTCGAAATAAATGCTAAATTCGAAAAAATAAAGAATTGCCAAAACTGTTGATAACAAGATATTTGGCGATTTACTTCACTCCCATGGCATCCAACTTTTAAAGGCATTAGGGCCTGGGGCTGGGACTGGAAATGAAAGTGATTTTATGGATAAAGAATAAAGCCTGACTGAAAGACGTAGTCGGGCAGGATTTTTGATTTTAGAAGCACTAAACATGGTACTGCAAGTTTGCAAATACAATCTACAAGTTGCAAACTCGCGGAAGCGTTAGGGGTTGAAATGAAATTCAACCATTGTTGGTGTTATCACCAACAATATATCACAAAAACAATGTCAAAAGTAGATTAAAAGCTAAAAAGGAATTATTAGCTTTGCAAAAAAATATAATACAATGAAAAAATCAATTTACCTTTTACTGCTTGTTCCATTTCTATTCGTGGCTTGTGGCGATCCACAGCCCGAGAATGATGCGGACGTAACAGATGATGCAGATGTTGCCACTGAAGCAGTAGCTGAACCCACAGCCCAATATATTGGTGAAGAGACCAGTGAAGAAGGAGCCATTAGCGTGGCAGACTTGATCATGAATATGGGAGATGAAAAATCTATAGATGCTAAGATCACAGCTGAAGTAACCAGCGTTTGCCAAAACAAAGGATGCTGGCTCACGATCCCAAAGGAAGGCGGCGACATTCGTGTTACCTTTAAAGATTACGGATTCTTCGTACCAATGGATTGTGCCGGACAAAAGGTGGTACTGGATGGTGTTGCTTATTTAGACACGATGAGTGTTGAATTGCTACAGCACTATGCAGAAGATGAAGGCCAAACAGAAGAAGAGGTACAGGCCATTACTGAACCGGAGATCACCCTTGCTTTTGAGGCCAAAGGGGTTATTCTCTTCCCCAGATAACCAGGGTTTTCATAGTAAACAGGATTATTCTATACCGCCAAGGCTGTTGCTTTGGGTAATGGATTGGTATTTTCTATTGCCAGAGGTTTCTAAATACAAGCATTGATTAGTATGATTTATTGCGTATTTTTGGTATAGAGACGTTCTTTGATATAGGGAAAAGTACATTTGCAAAGACAATGGGGCTGACTGGAATTGACAGTGAGAATGCAGGTATACTGGCATGTTGAGCTTTATGTGTTGGCTCATTAATCCTAATACATAACCTTTATATTAAATGGCGATTTTAATTACGCCATGGCTGCCTAATACAAGGTATTAGGCGCCTTTGTCTCCCACCATGTTTTATTCGGTTGGCTGGAGGTGAGGCATAATAAAAGCCGGATAAGCCGGGATACTGCTCCGGTATTTTGGCGAGATAAAGGAGCTAGGGTATTTGCGTAAGGGCGTGCTGCCTTGCCTGCAGGTATCTGACCTACTTTTTGTTTCGGCAAAGAGTGCCAAAGGGCTGCTAAACATGTAGAAGGTATATGGGCATCTTATCTGGACCGGGGTTCGAATCCCCGCAGCTCCACAAATACATAGCAATCAGCAAACAACATTTTCAGACATGAAGAGGATTTGAGTTGGCTCAAGATCCGATGAATGGAATAAAACTGCTGTTGCGCAAGCAACAGGCTGATTGTTATGTTGACTTTGGGAGTGAATTGGGGATCAATGAGCGAAGCGAAATTAATCCCCGCAGCTCCACAAATACATAGCAATCAGCAAACAACATTTTCAGACATGAAGAGGATTTGAGTTGGCTCAAGATCCGATGAATGGAATAAAGCTGCTGTTGCGCAAGCAACAGGGTGATTGTTATGTTGACTTCGGGAGTGAAATGGGGATCAATGAGCGAAGCGAAATTAATCCCTCCAGCTCCACAAATACATAGCAATCAGCAAACAACATTTTCAGACATGAAGAGGATTTGAGTTGGCTCAAGATCCGATGAATGGAATAAAGCTGCTGTTGCGCAAGCAACAGGGTGATTGTTATGTTGACTTCGGGAGTGAAATGGGGATCAATGAGCGAAGCGAATTAATCACCAATGGCATTCTATGATAAAACCAAATAGAAATAGCTTTTATTTTTCAAGCAGCATAATTCATAGTTTTCACAAAAGGAGTACCCCTATTTACAGCTGCAAACACCCTGCTGATAAGTTTATTTCTTATTGCATTGATCACTAACATAGCATTTTTTCCTTCGGCTAGTTTCCTCTTGTAATAGGCATTTAATTCCATATCATGCCGTATCGCATTAATAGCACCCATATTAAGAAGAGATTTCATTTTCTTGTTAGCCAGATGGCTAACCTTGCTTTTACCTCTTATGCTAGATCCAGAAGAGTATTCAAACGGAGCAATCCCTGAATAGCAGGCAAACTGTCTACTTGTTTTAAAACTTGTAAAACACCTGGTGTAAACAATTAACTGAGCTGCAATTTGTGGGCCAACGCCAGGAACTGATGTAACCAGATCATATACTGTTTTTACTTTTTCTTCTGAATTGATAAGTTCAAGCACACGGATATCTATCTGTTTAATTTTCTCAATAAGAATCTTAACCATTTTCTTACTATCCTTAACCACTACATTTGCAACTTCTTTCTCAACAAACAAGTCTAATTCCTTTGCAGGTATCAGGAATGATTTTTTTGCTTTTACTAGTCTATCTCGATAAGAGAGTAAGGTTTTCAGTTTAACAATCAGCTTTTCAGGTAATTGATAGGTCGTTATCTCACTTTGATGCAGAAATGCATAACGTGCAATTGTTTTAGCGTCCACCTTATCATTTTTCCCCCTTTGTATTCCAAGTGATTTTTTAATTTGAGCTGCCAGTTCTAGTGCATAGTTGAGCCCTTTTTCATTTAAATAAGAACAAATTGGTAAAGCATATATACCCGTATGCTCTAGACAAAACAGTATTTTCGAAAAATCAATCTTGTATTCTTTCTTAATCCAAAGAATAATATTTCGAATACTTTTTTTGTCATTTTCAATTAGTTTGTGGACGGTTTTACCTGACTTTGTTCCATTGTATATGCTTAAGTCAAGCTTCAATTTTGATACATCAATACCGATAAAGAGTTGATACTTTTTCATATTTTTACTTTTAGATTAATAAAATGAATAACATTAATGCCTTTAATAGGTCTTAGAACCTAATATTCTATTTAATGCTTATTCAGCAAAAGTAGCAGAGGACTGATGCGCCATATAGGTCTAACCTGGCAAGTCTTATAGTTCACCTCTGCTACTTTGTTTAAAAGGCAAATTAAATTTAGAAAATATTCAGGTAGGCAAATCTAAAGGCAAGTTTGAAGTCCACCCCAACCAGATTGCAAAATGGAAGAGCCAGTTTTTGGCAAATGCCCAGGAGGTGTTCGAAAAAGGAGTTGGAGGAGAAAAAGCTATCGATCTTGAAAAAGAACAGGAAAAGCTCTACAAGAAGATCGGTCAATTGCAGATTGAGGTTGATTTTTTAAAAAAAGCCTTGTCATGAACAGAACAATAAAGCAAAGGAGGCAGTTTGTGGCCAATGATCACAGGCTGGCGGTGACAAGGCAATGCGAGCTATTAAACATACACCGAAGCGGGCTCTATTACAAGCCTGTTGGTGAAACACCATTTAATCTGGACCTGATGCGCCTTATAGATGAGCATCACATGCTACGCCCCTGGCTGGGCGTACCCCGTATGACTACATGGTTGAAGCTGGACAAAGGACTGGAGGTAAACCACAAGCGGATAGAACGTTTATACAGGCTGTTAGGAATCCAGGCCGTTGGTCCCAAGCCCAATACCTCAAAACCTGGCAAGGGGCATAAGATCTATCCCTATTTGCTCAGAAAGCTTAAAGTGAATCGAGCCAATCAGGTATGGGCTATGGATATCACCTATATCCCTGTGAGGGGTGGTTATTTATATCTGTGTGCAGTTATAGATCTGTACAGCCGATATGTAGTTAACTGGTCACTGAGCAATACGATGACAGCCCAGTGGTGTAAGCAAACTCTGGATCATGCCATTGAGCAGTACGGGGCTCCGGAAATATTAAATACAGATCAGGGAAGTCAGTTCACCGCTGAAGAGTTTACTCATTATGTGGTCAAAGACAGGGAAATTAAGTTGAGCATGGACGGCAAGGGAAGGGCCATAGACAATATCTTCATAGAGAGACTCTGGAGGAGTCTCAAGTATGAACATGTTTATCTGTTTCCGGCATCAGATGGTTTAGAATGTTATAAAGGAATCCAGGAATACTTCGAATACTACAACCATGAGCGAAGGCATCAGAGTCTGGATGATCAAACTCCGAGTGCTGTTTATAAATCAAACCAGAAATCAGTGGCATGAAGTACATAATTATAATATTTACTAATTTGAAATTAATCCTTAACTTAGCCTGATTCCTGTCCTAAAGATGGGGGGAATTATAATCCCTTCCCGGTATTGTCCAGCCAAATGCATAATAATCTGTAAAACTCGCTACTGATGTTGTCCATTCATCTGCATCTATCTGTCCATTTAAGTTATCATCAGTCCATTCTCTAAGATCGTTTAACACAACCCTTACATTCCCGAGATGATCATTCATTTCGTAAATTTCACTATTAATATCACGCTGTGAGTAGAAAATTTGTTCAGGTAGTTTTGGGATACACTTATTTCCATAAATTCGATGAGGTTGTAATGGTAATCCATAATTACTATTTCCTGACCCTAAATCTATTAAAACTTTTGAATTTGTCACAACGGCAACATCAGGATCTTCCAATAGATCATACTCAAGCAGCCTTGATATAGTACCTTCTCCATATGCTGAAAGGTGATGTGGGCGAACTTTCTTTTGTACAAAGTACAAATATCCCATCAAAGGGCTGTAATCAAAAGTAATAATATCCCTATTTGCATGTGACAAACAACAATCCCTTTTGATCATTTCATAATAAACATGCTTCTCCTCTCTATAGCTTATAGAGCCATTTTAACGATCCGGTCATAATGGTTCCGGGAAGCATCAAAAACATCTTGTAACCAGAAGCCCAATGGATTCTCTGCATAGGTGTGTTGTGATCCGTAAACGTGCAAACTTAGATACACAAAGATCAGAAGATAACTCAGGTCACTAAATTGGAGTCTTTTATAGGTGCTCGCCAAAACGGTTAACAGGATCATAACCAGGATATTCTCAAGGAGCCAGTTTGCCAGGTCAGTGGTCCCAACCAAAGTTGAAATCCAGATGGTCATAAAAATAACCACCAAAGTGATCAACAGGAAATTTTGCCGAAAGGGCACCCTAAAGTCTGATATCGCATTTGAAAACTTCATCAACTATGTGTTAATTTGCAAATATAATTAATTAGAACAGATTTGTAAGTTCCGACTGTCATTATGGATTTTGTAATTCTCATTTTAAACGTAGTAGGGCTTTTATTTCTAGTCAGATGGGGCAAGCAAGTATTTAAGGATTTCAAAAATGCTCCCGACAAAAAAAAGTTCTTTACATTCAGGCGATTTCGAAATAGTGGAACCCTTGCCTTGATCATAATTATACCGGTAGTTTTTGTCAACTTCCTGTTTAAAGATTATTTTACGAATTTAGCATTACCAGTTCTCAACACTGATGTGGGAATTCGGTGGATGTCAACAGGGGTGGCTTTTCTCATCTCATTTATCTGGATAATGTATCTGCGTAAACTTGATATTTTTGAGCCGGAAAAGTGGATATATCTGATTATCACCTTTGTTTTGTCCTGTTCTTTAGCAGATCTTTTTGTCATCGATCTGAATAGATTTGATGACCATTTAGGTTTCCAACTCAGCGAAGACAGGG
>CAZNGA010000088.1:8899-10651 GCA_964572485.1 uncultured Chitinophagales bacterium | reverse complement strand
CTACCGGGAATCTGCACCTTGGAAATTATTTTGGAGCGATCAGGAATTTTGTAAAAATGCAGGAGGAGTATCAATGTTACTTCTTCATTGCAGACTACCACTCCCTGACCACACACCCCAATCCTGCAGACCTGCATGCCAATGTAAAGCAGGTGTTGGTAGAGTTCATTGCAAGTGGTATTGATCCTGACAAAGCCACTATTTATGTGCAAAGCGACATCCCTGAAATTCCTGAGCTATACCTCTTATTCAATATGATCGCCCACAAAGGCGAGCTAGAGCGATCTACCACGTACAAAGAAAAAGTCAGTAAACAGAAGAACAATATCAATGCCGGATTGCTCACTTATCCGGTGCTTATGGCAGCGGATGTGATTATCCACAGAGCTACAAAAGTTCCTGTAGGAAAAGATCAGGCACAGCATTTAGAAATGACCAGAACCTTTGTCAACCGCTTTAACCACTTATATGAAACGGATTATTTCCCGGAGCCTCATGCATTCAACTACTCAAAAAATTTGATCAAGGTTCCCGGCCTTGATGGTGCGGGGAAAATGGGAAAATCTGAAGGGGAAGGGAATGCGATCTATTTAAATGATGAGGAAGAGAGCATCAGGAACAAAGTAAAGAGAGGTGTAACCGATGGCGGTCCTACAGAAGATAACCAGGAGAAGCCTGAGATCATCCAAAATCTATTTGACCTAATGGCTGCTGTTTCTACACCAGAGACAGTGGAAGGATTTGAGAAACAATATAATGATTGTTCTATAAGATATTCAGAGCTGAAAGGTCAACTTGCTGAAGATATTATCAATTTCACCAAGCCGATTAAAGCAAGGATCGATGCCCTTTCCTCAGACGAAACAATGTTAAAAAACATTGCAAATAAAGGAAAAGAAAAAGCCAGAGAGAGCGCATGTCAAACATTGAAAGATGTTAGAGAAATAATAGGCATGAAAAGTTTTTAATTGTTGCACATTACTTTACCTTTATAAAAAAATGAATTGATGGGGAAAAGCAAGGCGAAAACTGTTAAACATATTGCAGTAGCAGGGAATATTGGAGCGGGAAAAACGACTTTAACCAAACTCTTAGCGAAGCATTTTAAATGGGATACAAATCTTGAGGATCTGGATAATAATCCATATTTATATGACTTTTATGAGGATATGCCCAGGTGGTCATTCAATCTTCAAATTTATTTCTTAAATAATCGTTTCAAGAATATCATTGATATCCAGAATGGAGAAAAGACTGTGATCCAGGACAGGACGATCTATGAAGATGCACATATTTTTGCCCCCAACTTACATGCCATGGGTTTAATGTCTACCCGTGATTTCAATAATTACTCAAATCTTTTTAAGACCATCATATCATTAGTGAAACCCCCTGAACTTATGATCTATTTGCAGGGATCTATTCCTGCTCTTGTCAACCAGATCCAAAAAAGAGGCAGGGAATATGAAGATAATCTACGGTTGGATTATATCAAACGGCTTAATGAACGCTACGAAGCATGGATAAGCAGTTATAAAAATGGTAAGCTCCTCATCATAGATATTGATGAATGTAATTTTGCGGATAATAGAGAACACCTTGGGGAGGTCATCAACAAGGTGTCAGCTGATCTGCACGGATTGTTCTAACTAATGTAATAACGGGAGTCGCCCGGGATTTATAATTCCATATTGCGCAAGAGTTTTCCATCTACTTATTGCGCAAGAGTTTTCCATCTACTTATTGCGCAAG
>CAZNGA010000088.1:0-8799 GCA_964572485.1 uncultured Chitinophagales bacterium | reverse complement strand
AAGAGTTTTCCATCTACTTATTGCGCAAGAGTTTTCCATCTACTTATTGCGCAAGAGTTTTCCATCTACTTATTGCGCAAGTGTTTTCCACTTGCGCTCCAGTATGGCACAGGTGATTTTCCTTTATTGCGCAAGAGTTTTCCACTTGCGCTCCAGTATGGCACAGGTGATTTTCCTTTATTGCGCAAGAGTTTTCCACCTACTTATTGCGCAAGTGTTTTCCACTTGCGCTAACAAAATTCAAATTTAATATGAGTAGAAAGTACAAATTCAATGATCCAATGGGTCTCTATTTTATTACCACTGCCACAGTTTTTTGGCTGGAAGTTTTTACCAGAATTGAATATAAAGATATTATTATAAATAGTTTAAAGTATTGCATTAAAGAGAAGGGGCTGATAGTCCATGCATATGTTATTATGAGCAACCACATTCATTTGATAATTTCCAGGAAAGAAACTGGAAATGAATTTTCTGCTATCATAAGGGATTTTAAGAAATTTACAGCCATGAAATTGATAAAAGCTATCAAAGAAAACAAAGATGAAGGTAGGCAAGAATTGTTTTTGGGCAAGATGAAACAAGCTGGCTATAATAATAGGAATAACACTAATTATCAGTTTTGGCAACAAAATAACCAACCTATTGAATTAGATGTTAATTGGATCGATCAGAAATTAAATTATATACACGAAAATCCGGTAAAAAAGGGATGGGTTGCAGAAGGTCATGAGTACTTATATTCAAGTGCGAGGAATTACGTTGGATTGGAAAGTCCTTTAAAAGTAGTTTCAATCTATGAAGGAGAATATATTTAGCTATAGTACAAGTGGAAAACACTTGCACTATAGAATGTAATTTTGCGGATAATAGAGAACACCTTGGGGAGGTCATCAACAAGGTGTCAGCTGATCTGCACGGATTGTTCTAACTAATACAATAACGGGAATCGCCCGGGATCCTGTTCATTCATCATCGTATAGACCGCCTCAAATACATCTTCAATATTAGATTTTGAAAAGTAATCTCCATCTGTACCAAAGGCGGGCCTATGTTCTTTGGCGCTAACGGTAACCGGTTTGGCATCCAAAAAATAATATCCCTCCTGCTCTTCCAACACTTTTTGCATCATAAAAGCCACAGCTCCCCCGGGGACATCCTCATCAAGAAAAACAACTTTGCTGGTCTTCTTAAGGGATTCGCTTATATAGTGATGAATATCAAAAGGTAAGAGGGTTTGCACATCGATGATCTCACAGGAAATATCCATATTGGCCAGTTCCTGGGCAGCGCCCATGGCGATCCTGCAGCAGGATCCATAGGTAACAATGGTCACATCTGTTCCTTCTCTTATTATTTCAGGCACTCCCAACGGGACGGTAAGCTCTCCAATATTCGTTGGCATTTTTTCTTTAAGCCTATACCCATTCAAACATTCGATGATCAATGCCGGCTCATCAGATCGCAGCATGGTATTATAAAATCCAGCAGCCTGGGTCATGTTTCTTGGAACAATGACATAAACGCCACGAAGAGCACCCAGTATCATACTCATAGGAGAACCACTGTGCCAGATGCCTTCCAATCGATGTCCACGGGTACGGATGATCAAGGGCGCTTTTTGTCCACCTTTTGTACGATAATGCAAAGTTGACAGATCATCAGCCAAGGGTTGCAAACCGTAGGCCATGTAATCCAGATATTGTATCTCGGCAATGGGTCTGAATCCTCTCATCGCCAAGCCAATGCCCTGACCCATTATCGATAATTCACGGAGCCCGGTATCGAATACGCGATGCTCCCCATATTTTTCCTGAAGGTCCCTGAATGCCTGGTTTACATCGCCGATCTTTCCCACATCTTCACCAAAAGCTACAATTGAAGGGTCTCGTTGTAATGCCATGTCGAAACAACCATTCAATACTTCAAATCCATTTACCATAGGGCTGTCATCACCATAAATGGGTTTTATTTCCGAAACCTGTAAAGCTGAATCCGCTGAGTTGCTATGTAGATGGCTATCAAAAAGTGATATATTCTTTTGGGAAGTTTTATTTTTCCAATCTATCAACTTCTTACCAGCCGGAATATCTTCTCCCTTCAATACCCTCAATGTTTTTTTTGCATAGATCATATTGTCCTTCCTCAATGGTGAGGAAAGATGGGATAGTCCTTCTTTGAGTTTTTTAATTGATGTAGAGTGTTTGCTTTCGGTATTGACTTCATCTAATATAGACAACAACTCATTTCTTTCATCTATGATAGGTTGCTGAAAAGAGCTCCAGGCGTTTTCCTTGCATGTGCGAACGAATTCCTTTGCTTCTTCTTCAATTTTATCCAACATTGGACCATCTGCAATTGTTGAGGCGATCATCCATTCCCTCATCTTCCTGATACAATCAAATTCCTTTTCCCACTCCAACCTTTCTTTGGATTTATACCTTTCATGTGATCCCGAAGTAGAATGTCCCTGTGGCTGTGTTGCCTCCCGGATATGGAATACAGCAGGTATATGAGTTTCCCGCACCTTTGCTATCCCCTTCATATATGCATCGCATAAGCCAGGATAATCCCATGCATTCACCTGGTATAGATCGATCCCCTTACCATTTTCATTGACTCTAAATCCTTCCAATATGGTAGAAATATCAGCTTTAGTTATTTGGTATTCAATGGGAACAGAGATCCCATATCCATCATCCCAAATAAAAATAGCCAATGGCACTTGCAACACACCAGAACCATTCAGCACCTCCCAAAATATCCCTTCGGCTACACTTGCGTCTCCTATGGTAGCAAATACTACCTCGTTGCCATTCTTAGAGAACGTTCCATGATCCCCTTTCTTATCAAGGTGCCTATAGAGTTTTGAAGCCAATGCCAATCCAAGCGACCTACCCATTTGGCTTGCTGTCGGAGAAGTATCAGCGGAAGAGTTCTTCAATTGAGTTAGATCCTTCCAACTGCCATCATCCTCTAATGTCCTTGTAGCAAAATGGGCATTCATTTGCCTTCCGGCAGAAAATGGATCTTCATTTATATCAGGATTGGCATACAACTGTGCAAAGAATTGCTCAATGTTCGCCATTCCTGCTGAAAACATAAAGGTCTGATCTCGGTAATATCCTGACCTAACATCACCTTCCTGAAACACTTTAGACATTGCTAATTGAGGGATCTCCTTTCCATCTCCGAAAATTCCAAATTTCGCCTTTCCGGTTAACACTTCTTTCCGTCCCAACAAGCTGGCCTCTCTACTTTCAACTGCCAGTTTGTAATCGCTGACCACCTCTTTTTTGAAATCCTCAAATGAGATCTGCTCCTTCAAGGGAATTGGTTTGCTCTCTTGCTCTTTCATCAAAATTCTGTAATTGAGGCCCTAATTTACTAAAATATATTACCCTCCCTGCTATCTGGTTACAAGTAATTACCCGAATCAATCAAGATCATTATACCTGGTTGTTGTTTTGAACACAACAAAACAAAGTGATCAATTTTGGGTAAATTCATTATATTGGCATAATAGTTGATTACTATTTATCATCAACTCATAAATTTGTATACATAAAAGATGCCTAAAAACAGACCATTATGAAATATCTCCTGACCTTACTAATAGTGTCATGTATAGTTGTAACAGGATCAGCTCAAGTTACCCAACTAAAAGAACAACCCAAGAAAGTAGAAGAAACTGAGCCCGTTCCTCCCCCCTTGCCTATGGAAGAACCGGAACCCAACCCAAATGCACCGGAATTTAAGTTTGAAAAAGAAGTACACAACTTTGGTGAGGTTCCAGAAGGGCCAAGAGCAGCTTATGAATTTGTTTTCACAAATGTTGGGAAAGAGCCATTGATCATAAAAAGGGCCAATGCTACCTGTGGTTGCACTATCCCTTCATGGCCCCGCGAGCCCATTTTACCGGGGCAAAGCGAAAAGATCCGTGTAGTCTTTACTACACAGGGGAAACCCGGAATATTCAATAAAAAGGTCACTATCTTATCAAATGCGAAAACTTCCCCCAAGTATATTCGGATAAAAGGCAAAGTTATCCCAAAAGCCAAAACTACTACTGGAGCTCCCGTAAAGAGTAAACCTAAGCACAAAGTTATCAATGAAGCTCCGGTTAAAGAACCAGCCATCATTCAAACGCCAAAAAAATAGCTAAGAGGCATAAAATGGCACAATTGTTGCTAATTAGTAATCGATCATAAATATTTCCATTATTGATTTAATTTTGTAAATTTGCGTAGAAAATAAAACTAAAAATTATGAAAAATTTTTTATCACTATTCATCCTTTCACTATTAATGGTGGCTTCTGTAGCTGCTCAGGATGGAAACAAAAAAACACCACCACAAAAAGCAGGAGACGCTCAGCCATTGCCTCAGGAAGAACCTGAGCCTAACCCAAACGCTCCAGAATTCAAATTTGAGAAGGAAGTTCATGACTTTGGCGAGGTGCCTGAAGGCCCAAAAGCTGTTTATGAATTTGTTTTTACAAATGTTGGGAAAGAGCCATTGATCATTAAAAGTGCGCGTGCTTCTTGTGGATGTACTGTACCATCTTGGCCCAGAGAACCAATATTACCTGGTCAAAGTGAAAAGATCAAAGTGTCTTATAATACGCAAGGTAGACCGGGAACTATCAATAAAACGGTCACCATTACTTCAAATGCAAAGACACCTACGAAGCACATCAGGATAAAGGGCAAGGTGAAACCAAAGCCAAAAGCTCCTCCCGGAACTCCTGTTAAGGAACCTGCTATTATTCAAACTCCTAAATAAAAGGGCAGAAAAATAGCAACATAATATTTACCAAAACTCTGTGGTCATATCACAGAGTTTTTTTATTTTTGTAGTATGCCATATGTGTCAAAAATCGGGTCTCAAATGCCACCGTCCCCAATCAGGAAATTGGTACCCTATGCTGAAATGGCAAACCAAAATGGCATAAAAGTTTACCACCTGAATATTGGCCAACCGGATATTCGTACTCCTGTGGAAATGATGAATGCAATTAGCTCCATCGACCAAAAGATAATTGAATACAGCCATTCTGCGGGCAATGAGACCTATCGGAAAAAACTTGTAAAATATTACGGCAAACATAAGATCCAAGTCGACTATAAGAATATATTGGTCACTACAGGAGGATCTGAGGCGGTCTTTTTCGGATTTATGTCATGTTTGAATAGTGGCGACGAACTCATTGTACCGGAGCCATTCTATGCGAACTATAATGGTTTTGCTACTGCTACCTCCATTATTATCAAACCTGTTACATCTACGATTTCCAACAAATTCTCACTGCCAAGCATCAATAATATAAAAAAGCTGATCACTCCAAAGACGAAAGGGATCCTGATCTGCAACCCAAACAACCCTACCGGCTATTTATATTCAAAAGAGGAGTTGGAAGCCATTAAGAATATTGTGATCAAATATGATCTATTTTTTTTTTCTGATGAAGTCTACAGGGAGTTTTGTTATGATGGTGAAGAGCATTTCTCAATATTGAATTTCCCAGGGATAGAAGAAAACGCGATAGTCTTTGATTCTATCTCAAAGAGATTTAGCGCATGTGGTGCTAGGATAGGAGCACTGATCTCTAGAAATAGCAAAATAATTGATACTGCCTATAAATTTGCACAATCACGGTTAAGCCCTCCTACTTTTGGGCAGATTGCTGCTGAAGCGTCATTAGATGTACCGGCAGGCTACTTTAAAAGAGTGAACAAAGAATATGAATCCCGGCGCAACCTGATCGTTGATGCTTTGAACAAAATGGAAGGTGTGGATTGTCCAAAACCCTCGGGGGCATTCTATGCGATCGCAAAGCTACCGGTTGATGATTCCAATAAATTTTGCCAATGGCTACTGGAATCCTTTTCACATAATAAGCAAACCTTAATGCTTGCTCCTGCCACCGGATTTTATTCCACGAAGGGGTTGGGTAAGAATGAGGTCCGCGTAGCATATGTCCTCAAAAAAGAAGACCTTACCAAAGCTATGGAATGTCTTGAGATCGCACTCAAGGAATACCCGGGAAGAGCGAATTGATCCTACTTTAAGAGATGTAATTTTCTAAATACGCGAAATCGGTTGTCAATCGGCCATTTTGTGTAATTGTTGCCTTTTTGATGATATTGCTATCCTCATTTCCGAATTCCCCGATAATGTGATCCACCAGGTCTTTACCAAACATCTCAGAAGCACTCCTTGGTAGTTCATTTGGTAAGTTGTCAACGGCCATGATATCAATACAACTATCTTGATATGGGGTTGTCTCAGTTCCTGCAACCGGATCATACCCATATATAGGATCATCAATAGTGGTAGCTCTGAGGGTGGCAGGGATGGAACCCATAATGTCACAGGTAACATCGGCTATCAACCCGATATTGAAATCATCTTTATGCATATCCTCGCGGGAAAAGAAAACGGGTGTACGATTTTCCCAATAGATGGCATTCACCATCAAGTCAGCTGTCTTATAAAAAGAGGAAAAATCACAGCGATAATTCCCGGGATTGGCGAAGAAATCCTTTTCCTCAAATATTCCTGAGCTTTTGTGCACATAATAATCTTCCATGTCAAGTTGAGTATACACCATTTCAGAAAAAGCTTTACTCAGGAGGTCTTCTTTGCTTACTCTTCTGATGCCCACATCATTAAGGAATTCAATAGCTCCATGGGCTACTCTACCGTTGCCGGTTACAATGATTTTGATCGGGGGGAGAGTAATCCCCCGGTAGGTGGCGATCAACTCCCGGTAATCCTTACATTGAAATGCCCTTTTCAATCCATTGAGCCCTATTCTTTGGTACCATCCATATAGCCCGTTGTGGGCACCTACAATGCCTGCAAACCTTCCAAATCCAAGTATTCTGGGGCCATCTTCCCATTGGAGGCACTCATAGTCGATCAACCGGATATTTTTTGCAACGATGGCCTGCAGCAATTCCTTATTATAGGGTTGCTCCTTGATGGTGTGTGAAAAGAAGAGATAGGTCTTATTGGGGATCAATTTCTCAATAGCCACCTCTTTAATGCCCATGATGACATCACAATTCTCAAGGTCATCTTGCACCTTAACTCCCGCTGTCTTATATTCTTCATCCGTAAAGCAACGCTCACTGTAGGATTTCGCCACCACTTCAATGTGGGGGTATTTACCCATCAATTCCCTGCATTGATCGGGGGGAATCGCAACTCTGGTATCGGGTGGAGATTTACTCTCTTCAATTAATCCAATTCTTATTTTCTCCATAGTCATTTCAATCGTCCTGCAAAAGTATCATGCTTCGGGGTAAAATCATAATAAGGATGAGAAAATACTTTGGTTGAGGGTTGGTTGTGTGAGGTAATCAATCAATTCATTATGTTACCAATAATTTACTAACTGATTTCAATTAATAATTTGCCCTTTATTGTATTTCACGGTTTTAATAATTTTTTCCTCAGCGTCATAGTATTTCCATATCCCATCCTTTACCATAGCTGAATCACAATCCTCATAAATTATTTTTTCCTCAAAAGTAACTGGATCAACTATCAAAACTTTGCATTTGCCTTTACCATAACTATAACTGCCTGATATTTTCAAAATTCCTTTGGGGTAAAATGTTTTGTATAATCCAATAGTGTCACCTTTTGAAAATTCAACTTCCTTCAATTTATTGCCAGTTGAATCATAGAACATCCAATTACCTGTTTTATATGGTGGGTAGTCCTTTATTTGTTTTGTCTCTCCCGTTGAACTTAGTCTGCCGTTAGGGTAATAGTATTGCTCTGATCCGGGCAGGCCATCACGGGGAAATAACTTTACACTTTTCATATTCCCATTCTTATACCAATATTTTACCGGCCCATCAATCAAAGCATGATATGATGTTCTATATTCTTTATATGATGAGTCCTTATTGAGGCAGTGAATTGTGTCAATAGTGACACTCAAAGCTTCTTTATAAGTATAGGAGAATTTCAATTGTCCATTGCTAAAGTAATCTCTCATAGATGCATCACCTTTATTCCCACGAAGAATAATTACTTGATATCCATCAAATATTTTGCTATTATTTTTTATAAAAGTAACAGGAATGCTGTCGTAAACTAATTTATTGGGCTCTTGACAATATATATGTCCATAAGATAAGAAAACAGGAGTATCACATTTACCAATTGCATGATAGATCAATTGACAATAGCTTTCAAGAGAGATAACAAGGAAAAGGAAAGTATAGATCAGTTTCATGATAATAATTCGGTGGACGGGTGTTGGTTGCAGTAAGTACTAAAAAATTAATATTTTTTTTGTTATTATTTGATTCTTGCTACTTAATTGAAAGAAATAGAATCCACTTTTCAAAGGTCCTTTTTCAAGGGTTATACTATTATTTATGATGTTGTCAAATTGTCTAATTATTTTTCCTGATAGATCAAATAATCTGATTGAAAAATTATCATCTAGTGGATTGTTAAAATTTATTACTGTCTTATCATTAAAGGGATTTGGATAAATATCAAGATTTAAATCCTCATAATTTATAGCATAAATTGCTGTATTTGCCGCTACCCCTGTTTCAATCAAATTTTCCTCACTCCATAGATTATTTCTATTACCTACTGTTGAGTTCAATGTTGCCAGCATTCGATCTCTTTGTCCATATGTGAACATCTTATCCTTAAATGCATAATCCATATAATTTTGAACATTGTCCAATGTTCCACATGAATATTCATACTCATTACACACAGTATCATTATCTCGTGTATTTGGTGTATCATGTATCAAGCGGGG
>CAZNGA010000087.1:8877-10675 GCA_964572485.1 uncultured Chitinophagales bacterium | reverse complement strand
AAGAAGATGACTAATTTAGAAAAGGAAATGTTGAAAGTTTTAAAATTAGTTTATAAAGAGTTGAACGCTATTAGAGCAAGGGATGGTGCTCCTCAACATGTTGATTGGTATAGAGGAAAGCCAATACAGACCGATGGTTGCACCCATGAATGGTGGGATGAGTTGACTAATAAATGTGATAAACTCATAGCAAAAGCAGAGGGAGTTGAAAAATGAAATTTAAGACGACCCCATTTAAACATCAACAAAGGGCCATTGATTTTCTTAAAGGAAAAGACAGTGCAGCTCTTTTTATGGAGATGGGGACGGGTAAAACAAAAGTAGTGATAGATGATGCCGGTAGATTATTCTATGATGGTAAATTAGATAAAGTTTTGGTGTTCTGTCCAAATTCGATCAAGTCCACATGGATAGAAGAGGTAGAAACACATTCACCTGTTCTTTATGACAGTTGTGTATATCACTCCAAAAATAAAAAATTAACCGAGAAATTTATAGCTAAGAAATTTGATAGTTTAAAATACTTAATAGTAGGTATAGAGTCTATGTCCGCCGGCAAAGGACATGAGATAATTGAAAGATTTATAGATGATCCTGATAGAATAATGGTTGTGGTCGATGAGTCATCAACAATTAAAAATTATAAGGCTGTTAGGACTAAACGAATAGTATCAATGGTGATGAAGCTTAATAAGGATAAAACGTTTGATAGATATGTCAAGTATAGACGAATAATGTCGGGTACACCAATGGCCAAGGGCCTTGAGGATTTGTTCATGCAGTATTGGTTTTTAAGCCCATCTATTATAGATATGAAATCATTTTTTGCTTTCCGTAATCGGTTTTGTACGATGGGCGGATGGCAGATGAAACAAGTTGTAGGATATCGCAATCATGATGAGCTTATGAAGAAGGTCAATCCCTTCACGTTCAGGGCTACTAAAAAAGAAGCCCTTGATCTTCCTCCTAAGATATATGAGAAGCGGTTGGTTGAGTTATCGCCAGAACAAAAGAAATTGTACACAACCATGAGAACCAATCTCTTAGCTGTCTTGAAGGACGAGGTGACAACAGTCACAACGGCAGTGACAAAGATCCTTCGGCTTAGGCAGATATGTGGAGGACATATTGGTATGCCGTATGAGGATGAATTGGGTAGGTCAAAATATCGAGATTTAGTCATACCGGGAACCAATCCTAAGCTTAATGAAGTATTGCAGATATTGGAAGAGACTGATCAAAAAGCAATTATTTGGTGCGTGTACCAATCTGAAATAGAAATGATATATAATGAATTAACTAAAAAAGGAATAAATACTGTATATGCTTATGGTAAAAATAAGGAGGATGAAAACACAGAGGCCAGACGTAGATTTCAAACAGATGAAGATGTTAGGGTTTATATAGGTCAGCCTGAAGGCGGTGGTATTGGTATCACCCTTACAGCAGCCACGTTGGTGATATACTTTTCAAATTCCAGTTCATCTATTGCTAGACAACAAAGCGAAGATAGAGCACACCGGCATGGGCAAAAAGGAGACAAAGTAACATATATCGACATATTGATGCACAAAACAATCGATATGAAGATAATAGTGTCATTAAAGCAGAAGAAAGATTTCTCTTCGGCAGTTTTACAAGCAATTGATAAAGGAGGATGGGATGAATTATTATAGACACGGAGCCTGTGGCATGGTATACTGGTGGCATGATATAGGAGATAGGATATGACATATAGCAGAGTCTTCGTGGTAGAAGATTTCAATAAATTCGACTTGGTTCTTTTAGAGAAGGAATT
>CAZNGA010000087.1:6775-8777 GCA_964572485.1 uncultured Chitinophagales bacterium | reverse complement strand
AACAAGTGATTTTGATAGAGGAGCGAGATAATGGAACACAGTGTAAAATACACAGGATACACGCAGGATCAAATTGATAATCTAAAGGTCGGCGGTATTGAGATGGTGGCCCGTGAAATGATAAGGGTCAGGGAGGAGTTGGACGAAGCCACTAAAATCAAGTCCAACTTAGAGAAATGTTACAAGACGATGCGCACGATTCTTCCAGAAATCATGGAGGAAAAGGGCATAGATAAAATATCAGTTGATGGTAGAAACATAACTACCAGAATAGAGCTTTTTGCATCTATCCCTAAAGATCAAAGAGAGGATGCGTACGATTGGCTCAAGAACAATGATCTTGGCGATCTGATAACCAATACAGTCAACGCCATGACATTGAAAGGAACGATCAAAGAATTATTGGAGAAAGGAGAGAATATCCCAGAAGATCTGTTCAAGATTACAACGGTCGAAATGGCCAGATTCTATTAACCACATATTCGAGGACTACAATGAGTAAAAAAGCAATAGCAAATAAACAAATGACAATTCCGGAATACTTAAAAAAGGACATGGATTCCAACGCCGGCAATGAGAACGTTACACAAGATGACATTCTTATGCCTCGCATAAAGCTTCTTCAGATGCTTTCTCCGGAAACGCAGAGTGAAGATGCCAAATATGTTGAGGGAGCCAAAAAGGGCATGTTCTTTAACACATTAACCAATGCTCTATATGAAGCACCTATTTTCTTTGTACCATTTGCCTATGAAATGAGTTATCCGGTATTCAGGAAAAGGACTAGTGGAGGCGGACTTCTTGGGGTTTTTAATAGTGAGAAAGAAGCAATAGAAGAGATTCGATTGCAGGAAAATCCGAATATTTATGAAGTATCCCAAACAGCAGTGCATTATGGTTTTGTTAAAACTGAAGTAGGCCAGTGGGAAGAGGTAGCTATTCACATGAACAGCACGAAGCTCACTGCAAGCCGACAGCTTAACAGTCTCATTAAGCTGCGTGGCGGTGCCCGTTGGACACATATTTATCAGATTAACAACAAGACTGATGAAAATGAAAAGGGAAAATTTCAACGATTGTTGGTAGCGAATGCTGAAGGATGGCCTGAAGCAGAGCTTGTTGAGAAATGTCGTTCTTACCACGAAATGTTCTCTAATTCCAGAATCACCACCGAGCATGAAGGTGCTGATGAAAAGATCGAAGAACCATCGACTGAGGGAGCCGAATTCTAGATCATGATTGAAGGCCGTGGCCGGAATTCCGGTCACGGTTTTTAACAATATATGGCGTGCGTAGCACAAACCTAATAGGAGAAGAACGTGGGAGAGATACTTTTTGGTCCACCGGGAACGGGGAAGACCGCAAAGATGATCGAAAAAATCAACCAATCTAATGAAGATAAAAGATCTTTTATTTTTTGCTCATATACAAAAGCAGCAGCACAAGAGGGGTTGAAACGTATAGGAATCAAGGGCAATAAAGACAAAGCCCGAACCATCCATTCATTGGCCTTTGAACATGGGGGTGTAGATAAAGCCCAAGTAGTGGATCGTAGAAAATTGATGGAATTTTCCGATATTACGGGGATTCTTATTACTGGGAAAACTACTGGTGAGATAGACAGAGGCGACCAAATGATGAGTCTATTTGGGTATGCCAATGCTAAGATAATTGACCCCATGGACGCTTATCACGATTTCTCCCCACCTGATTTTAACTTCAGAGAATTCCAATATTTTATAGATACATATACTTCATGGAAGAATAAGTGGGGATATAAAGATTTTCATGATATGTTAATTGATTTTTGCAAGGCTCCCAAGATCAAAATAGACGATCTGTTCGTAGACGAAGCACAGGATCTTAGCCCCATGCAATGGGAGTGTATCAAGCATATAGATGCCGATAGGGTTATCATATCAGGTGACCCCGATCAATCAGTATATAGTTGGTCTGGAGCAGACCCACACGGAATGGAATCTTATATGAAATGGAGGGGTCT
>CAZNGA010000087.1:5539-6675 GCA_964572485.1 uncultured Chitinophagales bacterium | reverse complement strand
AATGCGGTGAGGGCGTATGAAAAGATAAAGGACAATCAGTCGGTGACCAAGACCGAAATAAAAGCACTAGAGAGATATGTAAAAATTGATTATGAACGAATATCACGCATTCCATGGGATGTGGCAATTAACATGCCATGGGAAAATTCAAGATACTTAAAAGGTGTAGATATTTTTGCTGAGCCAAAGGTCCGGCTATCAACAATCCATGGTGCTAAGGGGGCTGAAGCTGATCAAGTGGTTTTATTGACAGCAATGGGTCACCGGACGTGGGAGAACATGGCAACAGACCCAGATGCTGAATGGCGAGTGTGGTATGTTGGTGTGACGAGGGCTAGGCATGATCTTTTTATTTTAAATCTTAATCTAGGAGTCAATATATGATATTAACAGGGCACGAAATCAAACAACAAATGAAGATAGGTAATATTTTTGTTACAGAATTTGATGAACACCGTCTCAACCCAAACAGCTATAATTTAAGGTTGAGCTCAGAGTTAAGAGTTTATGATAATACTGCGGGTTATATGGACATCAATAAAGAGAATGACACTATATCTATGAATATCCCGAGTGAAGGATATGCACTACTTCCGGGTATATTGTATTTAGCTAGAACCGTAGAATACACGGAAACCCATAGATTCGTACCGATGTTGGAGGGTCGTAGTAGTTTGGCTCGGCTTGGGCTGTCAGTCCATATCACAGCCGGTTTTGGAGACATTGGTTATTGTGGGGTCTGGACACTAGAAATGAGTGTAATACAACCATTGATAATTTACCCAAATGTAGAAGTAGCACAAATCTATTATGTTAAACCGTGTGGAGATATTGAAACAACTTATCATGGGAAGTACCAAGGATCCCATGTAATAAAACCTTCAAAAATGTATGAGGAGATGAATGATGATGATGAGTGAAGATAGATTTTATGAGATTATAAACAAAATGAAAAAGACTCACGAGGATAAATCCCATGATTATGGGAATGAAGATCCGTACGCAAATCTCAGAGAATGTGAGAAGATGGGAATCCCAGCTTGGCATGGTGTCATAATTAGGATGCATGACAAAATGGCCAGAATGAATTCACTTTGTTGTAAAGGTGAGCTTAAAAATGAGTCGATCGAGGACAC
>CAZNGA010000087.1:1473-5439 GCA_964572485.1 uncultured Chitinophagales bacterium | reverse complement strand
ATGGCAGTACAGATTAAATTTTCAGAAATGAAAAAATGTAAATTATGTGGGACATTGGTTCCTGATGCTCGACCCATAAAGAAAGGAGGTAATCTTTTTTGTGTCCCTTGCATCAAAGAATTTGAAAGACGTTCAAAAAAGAAATCTAATCCGGCAATAGCCAAACTCAAAAAGAGGTTAAAGAAATGACTGAATACCCAAATGTTACAAAATACGATACAGTGGCGGTTGATACTGAAACCACTGGTCTTAAGTGGTGGGAAAACAAAATGTTCGCATTTTCACTATCCACCCCAGATAAAAATTATTATTACGACATCCGAGACAATCCCATGGCACTTGAATGGGCCAAGGACAATCTTAAAAAAGCCAAAGCCCTTGTAGGCCATAATATCAAATTTGATATGCATTTTTTGAGAGAGGCCGGGGTAGATTTGAGGGGACCAGAAATACATGATACAATGATACGGGGAGCAATTATCAATGAGAAAGAGCCTTCGGTATCATTAGACAATCTTAGCTCAAAATACCTTAAGGCAAAAAAGGTGGATATTGGGCCGATACTGGCCGGCATCTTTGGGGGTCCTAAAACTAAAAATGTGCAGATGCCTAGGTTGCAATATCTTGGGCGTACGTGGCCAGTCAAACCATCATTGGATGACGGCAGAATATTTTCAGATGAGATGTTATGGGCCGCTGAATATGCCATGAAGGATACAGCACTCACTCTTAAACTTTTTGAATTCCAAAAACCAAAAATCGAAGAGCAGAGTCTATCACGGGTACTTGATCAAGAGATGCGCCTATTGCCTGTGATCATAGATATGGAGTATAGAGGGGTCAAGGTGGATGTAGAGAGGGCTGTGGATGCACGGGAGGCTCTTAAGAAGGACATGGCGCTGTTGGAGAAGCGACTGTATGAGTTGGCTGGGTTTGTTCCTAATATTAATGCCCGTGAACAAATATGGCAACTTTTCAATGCTAAGCAAGATGAAAAGGGTAATTGGTACACTATGAATGGCGAATTTCTCCCTAAGACAGGCACGGGGGAGCCATCATTTTCCAAGGCGGTACTACAAAATTTAGTAGATGAGAAAGCCAAAATAGTTCTTCAATTAAGGGCCATGGACAAATTGATTGGTACTTTTATTAATGGGCACATATTGGGGTCACACCACAATGGGATTGTCCATACATCATTCAATCAGACACGACAAGAATCCGGATTAGGTACTGAAACAGGTCGGCTGTCTTCGTCTGGCCCTAATTTACAGCAAATACCTAAGAGGGATAAGACATCCGCATCACGAATTAGACCGTTGTTCCTTCCAGATGAGGATCAAAATTGGAGATGCAGGGATTGGGATCAGATGGATTTTCGGGTGTTTGCGCATTACGTCAATGAGAAAAAGATCAATGACATGTATGAAGCAGACCCAGATACAGATTTTCACCAAGCAGTAGCAGATCTTGCTGATATCCCTAGGAATGCTGGGGCTGACGGTGGTGGTAATGCTAAACAGATCAATCTAGGCATGGTTTTTGGTATGGGCGAAGGGCGCATGGCCAAAGAAATGGGGCTTGATCATTACATGGAGGAAGGATATAATGGTAGATCTTTTTTAAAAGCCGGTGATGAGGCAAAGAAAATGTTCAAAAAATATCATGACATGATTCCCGGGGTTAAACGGATGAAGGACAAAGCAACATCCTTGGCCAGAAGTAGAGGGTTTGTCATGGATATTATGGGGGGTCGATTACGATTTCCTGATACTAACACCGCATACAAAGCAGCCGGGTTGATATATCAAGCTACCGCTGCTAGATGCATGAAGGAGAAAATGATAGAGGTTCACAATGAGTTAAAAGGTACCGAAGGCCGGTTGATGCTGGTGGTTCACGATGAATTCAATTTGTCCATCCCTAAGAAGGATGAAGAATTGGCTGAGAGGATAGGAAAAGTTATTAATGATTTTGGTCCAGATAGTGCCATCTATTTAAGGGTCCCAATCGGATCTGATGAAGGTATTGGACCAAATTGGTGGGAAGCAAGTAAATAAAAGGAGAGGATTATGTATAAGTATAAAGTAGAATCAATAAAAGTAATCACAGGAGACACATTGGATGTAGTATTGGATGTAGGCTTTGGGATAACCTATCGGCAAAAAGTCAGATTGGTGGATTTCGATGCCCCAGACCCAAGGTCCAAGGATGAAAGAGAAAAACTGTTGGGAATAAAACTCAAAAAATTCTTAGAGTCTGAATTGGAGAACGTAAAAGACGTTACAATTGAATCCCAACGATGGCGCAGGGGCAAGTATGGAAGGGTCATGGGATTCCTTCAGGTAGGAGGAACCAGCATGAATAAGAAAATTATTAGTTGGTTAAAACAGCACAATTGGGCTGTAACATATACTAAGTAACATATATAGACACGATACATACGTCTGTGATATAATGTGACGTATAGATAGGATAGGAGACATTATGGAAGCGTACATGATAATAGATGGCCTGTGGGGGTCATGTGGCAAGGGACTTATAGCAGGGTACCTTGCTGAAACAAGACGACCAACTACGGTTGTGTGTAATTTTGGACCGAATGCCGGCCACACGTACATTGATAGGGGAGGACGAAAGATCCTCACCAAACAATTGCCTACCGGCATCATCAATGAAGAGTCATTGATTTTGATAGGGCCGGGGGCAATAATTGACCCCGACATTCTTTTGGCTGAGATAGAAGAATTCAAAGATCTCAACATTTTTAAAAGATTGCACATCCATCCCAATGCAGCGGTGGTTCTTCCTTCCGATAAGAAGGCTGAAAAATCCATGACCGTGGGCATAGCGTCTACGATGAAGGGCACGGGGTCGGCAATCATGAGAAAAATCAGCCGGAATCGTTCCAATGGGCCAAGGACAATTGGTGAATATATTAGTGAAGGAGGGTCACCTGAGCTTCAGGGGGCTGTGGATCTTTCGGCCAATTGGTTTAATAGAATAGTAGGCCATGTCCAAATAGAATCGGCACAAGGGGTAGATCTCTCCATCAATCACGGGGTCAGATATCCATACACGACATCAAGGGATATTACCCCCGAATCCGTCTTGAATGATGTTGGTATACCAATGAGATATTTGATGGAAGTGGTCGCTGTGTACCGCACATATCCAATTCGTGTTGGGCATGTTGTAGAGGATGGAAAGAAATTGGGCGATTCTGGTCCATCCTATTATGATCAAAAAGAATTAACTTGGAAGGAGCTTAGTGAACGAACCGGACAGGATCTTGAAGAAAGGACCACTGTCACTAACAGAGTACGTAGGGTATTTGAATTCAGTTGGGATCAATTTCATAAAACCAATGATATATTGGGAGGTCCTAACATATTTTTGAATTTTGCCAATTATCTTACTAGGGCTGAAGTGGGGCTGATGGTCAATAGAATGAATAATTATGATGGAACCAATGTTAAATGGGTTGGCATGGGGCCATCCTTTGATGACGTAATCAATATAAATGATTGGATGATGAACAATGAGTAATATGACAAAAGCAGTGAGATCAGTTTCAGCTAAAGAATTGGAGGAATGCACTATTCCCGCAGCAACTAAAACGTATCGGCCTTATGTACACCATGAGTACCACCGGAAAATAACAGATACATTGAAGAAAGCCGGATATAAAATCAAGGATCGGCAACTTATGCTGTCTTACGATGGTACGAGGATGTTTTGCCGAGCTACCCTTGATCATAAAACCATGGTCCTTGATAAAGAATATGATCTCATGGTGGGGTACAGGAACAGTTACGATAAATCCTGTGCTGCCGGTTTCGGGATAGGGGCTACAGTAATGGTGTGTTCTAATATGAGTTTTTATGCGGATCTTATGGTTCAACATAAGCATACTCTCAATGTGATAAGGGCCATGGAACATATGGTAGCCAGTGCTGTTGATAG
>CAZNGA010000087.1:0-1373 GCA_964572485.1 uncultured Chitinophagales bacterium | reverse complement strand
CGTCCGATTCAGGCCATGAATCAATCAATGGCACTAACCAGTCTTTTTGAAGGAGTCAAATAATGCTTTACCAATCTACCGAAATGAGTGAATTCTTTTCTGACATCAGAAAAGAACGAGATAGACAAGAATTTCTATTTAATGGCAGAAGGAACAGTCTTTTGAAATGGATGTGCATCTTATCCGAGGAACACGGGGAGGTTGCCATGGCCATCCTTGATAGGGATGATGAGAACATGTACGAAGAATTGGTTCAAGTGGCAGCAGTGGCAGTGGCTTGGGGCGAACAACTTATAAGAGAAAGGGAAGAATAGTGGAGAAGAGAGTCATACCTATAGTGGTACCCGCCGAGGAATACATGGACGATAAACAAGCCCTTATTAATGAAATAAGCATGGAGGCTTCAAAGGTTATTGGGGAAATATTTTATCAGAAAGAGATAAGCATCCCCATTAAAGGAGAACATTCACGTGTCCCTATCTGCATTTTGACTGGTAATACCCAAGAAATGGCACATGCCCTTGGTCAAAGGATAGCTGCCAATCTATTAGAAGGTAGACAGATCAATAATCGGGTAGAAATAAAGGCCGAAAGACATGATGATTAGAGATATCCTAAGGACGGGGGATATTAAGCGGTGGGGGATAATCAAGACCCACCGCACCCAAAACATCGCAGAACATCAATACAAGGTAGCTATGCTGGCTGAAACATTTGCTAGGTTGGCCATAGAAGATTACAAAAATGGTGACATTTTAATGACTGCTTTGACACATGATATTTCTGAGGTACAACATGGTGATATCCCTACTCCCACAAAAAGATTGATTAGCAAACATTTTGATGTAGATATCAATAAAATACTGGATCTTGATTTTTGGGTCAGTAGGGAAGAGCATTCAACATGGTTTCCTGAAATAAAGGATGAATATTTACAAATAATAAAATTAGCTGATTTAGCTGAGGCTGTATTCTTTCTTTATGAAGAGGGATATGGAAAAAGAGCCAATGGCGTTAGGCTTAAATTATTAGGAAATTTTGTGATGGTAGCCAGCCAAATAAAGAGGGTAGATCCCAACGTATTCATATATAGATGCGTTAGATTGGTTTATAAAGAATTGGGTCTAAAGGAGAAGAGAAGTTGGCCTAGGGAGAAAAAAAGAAGGAAGGGTTTGATCGAAAGGGCCGAGGCACTTTAACCTCGGCCTCATAACCTTACAAATTAGCATCCACATGACTCTGACCCAATATATAGGAAGCAATGACTCCCCCCAAAGCTGAAAACACTTGGGTAGCAATTTCTGTTGGTACATACTGGGATGCGTATGGAAGAAGCAACATACTAAGTAAGGTAGTTACCATTTTCTTGCTTA
>CAZNGA010000086.1:0-10860 GCA_964572485.1 uncultured Chitinophagales bacterium | reverse complement strand
TCATTAGTGAACAAAACTCTTAATATTTCATAGTTGTTGTAATAGAAGAATGATGGTGCAGGTTCTATAACAAACTTAAATGTAAATCTTGCTACCGGGAAATTATTCTTCTTTTTAACAAGAATAAAATTTTGGCAAGATCACTTACCAGATATTTTGAATTGATAAGCTTGTTCCCGGCTCACAACCAGGTGTCCACGCTCGTATGCAATAACCTTTTAACAAAGAATAGAAGCAAACCTAACATCACTCACCCACGAAATACTTTGAATTGATAAGCTTGTTCTCTCCATCTTTATGCAAGCTATAGGTAAAGCCCTTTTGAATGGAACAGGCGCCAATATCACCCCGTTTATTCATGGCAATGAACCCAACTTGAAAGTCTCTAAAATCCTTCTGGCTATCGATGATCCTCTTAATGACCTTAACACAAGCATCCTGAGGAGGCATGCCATAGCGCATTAGCTCTACGATCACTGCCGTACCTGCGATCTTTATTACTGATTCTCCTTTACCCGTGGCCGTTGCCGCACCTACTGAATTATCTACAAATAAACCTGCACCAATGATGGGTGAATCTCCTACTCTGCCATGATATTTCCAGGCTAGCCCTGAGGTTGTGCAAGCTCCTGATAGATTTCCATTACTATCTAATGCAAGTAAGCCAATGGTGTCATGGTTATCCATATCTATTTTCTCAGGCGTATAGTTATTTTCTTTGACCCATTCCTGCCACCTTGTTTTTGCATTATCGGTGAGTAAATTCTCTTTCTTAAATCCATTGGCCAATGCAAATTTAAGGGCACCCTCACCCGCCAGCATGATATGAGGAGTTTTCTCCATGACCAATCTTGCTACCGATACCGGGTTTTTGATGTGTTGCAAAAATCCTACGGAACCACAGTTCCCCTCTTCATCCATGATACATGAGTCCAGGGTTACTTTCCCATCTCTGTCAGGCATCCCACCATAGCCAACGCTTGTCACATTAGGGTCTGACTCTGAGACCCTGACGCCTTGCTCTACTGCATCCAATGCTCTGCCATTTTCCGATAATACTTCCATGGCCGCTACGTTGGCCGCTAGTCCATGTTTCCATGTAGAGACGACCACCGGTTTTACAGGGGTGTCTTCATTATTTGTTTTACTGACCATATCAACAGGATCGTTTGTTGAAATTCCAAAACTCTTTTTAATGAATATACCTGATGATGCCAATAAGGAACCGATCAGGAATTTTCTTCTATTTACCATAATGTTTATTTTTTTTCCACTGACTGCTAAAGGATCTCTTGGCCACCTTGGGTAACGATTTTCTTTTTCCCCATGATTTACCAAAGTAACGCTTTAGGAGGATATTTTTGATCTTAGAACTTGCAAAATCCATTAGGCCTCTATGTTGCATGACCTTTCTCCATAGATAAAAGCCCCATTTTTCAGAAGTAGATGACAACTTTTCTTTTACCATATCCCTTCTGTTATAAAGCAACATTTTGTGCAGATCAATATTTACCGGGCACACTTCACTACACTTCCCACATAGTGAAGAGGCATAACTAAGATGCTTGAACTGCTCCATACCCCTGAAATGAGGAGTAATTATGGAACCAATAGGGCCACTGTAGGTTGTGCCATAGGTGTGTCCTCCAATATTTTTGTAGATAGGACATGAATTCAAACAAGCCCCACATCTAATGCAATATAATGCCTGTCTTTGATCCGGCTCTGCCAGTAAATTTGTCCTGCCGTTATTTAAAAGCACTACATACATCTCTTCAGGGCCATCCACTTCGGATTCCAGCTTTGGACCGCTGATGATAGAATTGAAAACAGTTACCTTTTGGCCTGTTCCAAGGGTTGATAGTAAAGGCCAGAATAACGAAAGATCCTTGATAGAAGGGATGATTTTCTCAATTCCGGCGATCACAATGTGAATTTTGGGAAATGATGTGGTCAAGCGACCATTGCCTTCATTTTCAGTGATTGCAATAGACCCGGTATCACAAATAAGGAAATTGGCCCCAGAAATGCCTGCGTCAGCATTTACGAATTTCTCACGTAAAGCTTTTCTGGCCACAAGGGTCAGGTCTCTGGATGAAAGGTCAACGGGTGTTCCGAACTCTTTATTAAATAATTGGGCAACATCTTCACGGGATTTGTGCATGGCAGGAGTCAAAATATGATAGGGCGGTTCTCCATCTAATTGCTGAATATATTCTCCCAGGTCAGTTTCTAAAACTTCAATCCCCTTGTCCTCCAGTGCATCATTTAAGTGGATCTCTTCAGTAGCCATTGACTTGGATTTGACCACAGATTTCACTTTGGACTTTTCAAGTATTTTCATGATCTCACTTAATGCCTCTTCTGTGTTATCTGCCCAAATCACATGTCCGCCGCGAGCTGTAAAGTTGGCTTCGAAGTCAACTAGCTTCTTATCAAGATTTTCAATGGCCTTCCATTTGATGTTCTTAGCCCGCTTTTTGACTAATTCCAGGTCACTATATTGCAGAACCCCCTTTTCTACAGTCTCTAAATACTTGGAAATATTGTATTTGATCTTCTTCCGATGGTCAACGTCAAATGCCTTTTTTTCTGCATCTGCTAAAAAGGATTGGTAATGTTCAGACATAAAGCATTATTAATAATTTCTCAGACCAAAGATAGTACTTCAAATGTCAAGGTTGTTCTTATTTAACAAAAAGGATCATTTGGGATCTTGCTGACTCTTGTTTGATGTCTTCCCCCCTCAAATTCAGTATTTAAAAATAACTGAACAAAAGAAAGTGCTTCTTCAAATGATATAAATCGGGCAGGGATGCAAATGATATTTGCATCATTGTGCTGCCTGGCTAGCATCGTGATCTCCTTGGTCCAGCAGATAGCCGCCCTCACATTGTTGTATTTGTTGGCGGTCATGGCCACTCCATTTGCACTACCACACAATAATATGCCAATATCATTATCCTTATTTGCAACATTCTGTGCAACAGGGTGTGCATGATCCGGATAATCTACCGAATCAGCCGATGAGGTGCCATGATCAGTTATCTCATATCCCTCTTTTTCGAGATGCTCTACGATCTGGACCTTATATTCATAGGCAGCATGATCGCAGCCAATTGAAATTTTTATTTTATCATTCATTGCCGATTTTTATTGACTTTAGCTGAAATAAAAATACTCACTTCATATAGTAAATACAACGGTATGGCGATCAGAATTTGACTTGTCACATCTGGTGGAGTGATAACCGCAGAAAGAATGATGATCACAAGAAATGCATGTTTCCTGTATTTACGCATAAATGCAGGAGTAAGTATGCCGATCTTGGAAAGTAGATATACAAGAATCGGAAGTTCAAATATGATACCTGATAGTATTACCAACATCAGAACAATATTGATATAGGACCCAAGGCTGATAGTGTTCATTATCTCATCGCTCACTCTATAGGACCCTAAAAAGTTGATAGAGAAGGGGGCAAGTATGTAATAGCCAAATAATATCCCGGTTATGAATAAGATGGAACTATAAAAAACAATACCCTGGGAGTACTTGAGTTCCTTTTCATAAAGGGCAGGCGCAATAAATCGCCATATTTCCCAAAAGACATAGGGAAATGCCAATACAAAACCTAACCCAAAGGATACCTTAATGTGTAACAGGAACTGGCCGGCCATTTCTATATTGATCACCTTAAATGGGATCTGGGTGATGCATAATTTATCCGCAAGGTGCAAATTGTTAGACATCCAGCAAAGCGCCTGATAAGTGAGAAAGTCTAAACTTTTTGGGGCAAGAATAATAGAATCGAAGAGGAATTTCTTATTGATGAAAACAATGATGGTGATGATGACAACTGCAGCCACTGCTCGCACAAGGTGCCACCTTAATGCTTCAAGATGATCTAAAAAGGACATCTCACCAAATCCCTTATCGTTGTTTGAAGAAGCCATATACTTCTGCAAATTTGGAGTTTATTTGTTAGATAAAAAAGTGATTGTTTTGATAATGAGGAATTTTTGTAAGAAATAATGCTAACATGATCATTTTATGAGTAAAAAGTTGAATAAAAATGGATAAAACTTACACGTGTTTAGTTTTTAGTAACTCTAGCTTTATAAGAATTGCTATTCCTTTTACTTTTGGCTAGTTATTTATAATAATAAATTGCATTATGAAAAAAGGGAATTATTTTACAAAAATTTTCAAAACCGAAAAACAGAGGTACATATTCTATGGTGCTCTATTTGGGTTTTGTTTTCCAATAGTTGCAACTTTTGCAGAGATAACACATCATGAACTTACTTTTTCGCTTGAGAATGTGTTTAAAATGCATACATCGGATCTATTATTATGGCTGATTGATTCTGCGCCTTTTGTAATAGGATGCGTCGCGTCGTTAGCAGGTGCCAAGCAGGATATGATCAATAAAGAAAATATTCATCTTTCGCTTGTTGCCCAAAATACGGATGGATTGGTGGTCATTTCCAACAAAACGGGTGCAATAGAATGGGTGAATGATTCATTTGTAAGAACAACCGGTTATACGAGCGAAGAGGTAATCGGCACTAAAGGAAACATGCTGACCAAGAGATCCAAAGTAAACACACAAAAATTACCAAAGATCTTTACGGAAATTCTAAAGAGGAAGAATTAATTTCCTATGTAATACAGAGCAAAAGTAAAGAAGGCAAGAAATATTGGCTATCCTGTTCTATCACACCGGTACTAAATGAAAAAAGAGAAATTGAAAAAATAATTACTGTTGCCACTGATATTACAAAATTGAAAGGGACAGAAAAGATATTGAAAAATGCAAAACTAGAAGCGGAACATGCGACTCTAATCGCTGAAGATGCAAAAAGTGCCGAAGAGAGATTTATCGCCAACATGAGTCATGAGATAAGAACTCCCTTGAATGGTATCATAGGACTTATCTATTTATTAAAAGAATCAAAGATCACACAAAAACAGAAGGAGTATATAGATTCTATAAAAATATCTTCAGATAATTTATTGAAGATAATCAATGGGATACTGGACTTTTCAAAAATTAAAACCGGAAAGATCGAATTTGAAAACACCGAATTCAGCTTAGAGGATATTTTGAAGAATGTGAATTATACCCTTAAGTTGCTCGGAGAGGAAAAGGGCATTGAATTCTCTGTGAATACATCAAAAGATATTCCAAAAGTACTTGTTGGTGATCCCACACGGCTGACACAAATATTGGTGAACATTGCAGGAAATGCGATAAAGTTCACAGATGAGGGATCTGTTAAGATCGATGTTGAGATGAAAGCATTCATAAATGATGACGTTGAAGTAATGTTTTCCATTAAGGATACCGGAATTGGCATACCAAAAGACAAACTAGGAGATATATTTGAATCTTATAAACAGGCCAGTTGTAGTACTGTACGCGAATATGGAGGTACCGGTCTGGGATTGTCTATTGTAAAACAGCTTGTAGAATTGCAGGGAGGCCACTTGAAAGTGACAAGCGAGGTAGGAAAAGGATCAACTTTCACATTCCTCCTGAGATATAGGAAAGTAGAAAAGAAATCAACCGCACAAGAGGAAAGAGTTATTTCAGGGATAGGCCTCGGTAAAGAGGATAAGCAATTAGTAGGTGTACGAATCCTGTTGGTGGAAGATAATGAAATAAACACATTACTTGCAAGTGACATTCTCACCTCATGGCAGATAAAGGTTGATACTGCTGAAAACGGGAAAATGGCCATTGAAAAAATTGAGCAAAACAACTATGACCTTGTTTTGATGGATCTGCATATGCCGGTTATGGATGGCCTTGATGCCACAAAGCATATCAGAAGCAAACTTTCTCCTCCAAAATCTGAAGTTCCAATTATAGCCATGACAGCTTCAATCGTTAAAGAAAATCTTACTGAATGTCTCGAAATAGGAATGAACGATTATATCGGGAAGCCCTTTAAACCTAAAGAACTATATAGGAAAATTTCAATGTTTTTAGGGGGAAAAGCAGTTGATCAACCGGAAAATATCTCTGCAAATGGTAATGAGAAGAAAAATGTACCACCCAATTCCAAAGTTGAAGGGAATTTACCTCAACAAGGAGAAAATAAAATCCTTGACCTTTCATTACTTTTAGAGCTTCCGGGAGGTGATGCTGATATGGCCAAGCAGGTCATTAGCATGTTTTTGAAAGAAATGCCAATAGCACTAAAGGATCTTCATGATTACCTGGATAAAAAGGAATGGGATTATCTGAGTGCTACAGCTCATAATATGAAATCACCTTCAAGATGGCTTGGACTAAATCGGTTGGGGGAATGCATTGATCTTATTGAAAAGAATGTAAGCGAAAAACCGGATTCTAAATTATTGAGCCAACTGGTTTCTGAGATCAGCAAGATATGTAAAGCTCTTCAAAATGAGCTAAAGGGCAGGCCGGAATTAGCTGACTGATCGCAATAATACCCATAGCTCAAATTGCAGCACAAACACTGCAATCTCAAAACTTCGAACTCTTCAAATTGATCGTCATCACGAAACGCCGCGAGGCGGAGAAGCGATCTGTAAAATATTATCAAAGCGATAAAATTAAAGTCTGTTGGAACAATTAAACAGATTGCTTCGTCTCCGCCAGCCGGCGGATCCTCGCAATGACGTGAATGAGACAAACTTTGAACTCAGAACTGAGCGCATTCACCCCTGATCAATTATTCTCCAATATCTTAAATATCTCATCTAATTTTGGGGTTAGGATGATCTCAGTTCTACGATTTTTTCGCTTTCCTTCAGTAGTTTCATTTGAACCCACAGGGAAAAATTCACCCCTTCCTGCAGCGATCACTCTTTTCTGATCGATCTTAAATTCTTTCAGGATCTTTACAATTGAGGTGGCTCTTAAAACACTTAGATCCCAATTATCTTTGATCTCTCCTCCTAAAATGGGAACGTTATCTGTATGGCCTTCGATCAAGATGTTAATATCAGGATTGTTTTGGAGCACTTCTGCAAGTTTTTTCAAGGCCTCTTTTCCTTTAGAATCTACCTGAATACTTCCTGATTTGAATAGGAGTTTTTCAGATAATGAAATATATACTTTGCCATTCTTTACCTCTATGGAAAGTTCGTTCTCTTTAAATCCTAATAGCGCTTTCGTAAGATTATCCCTCAGCTCATTCACTGCAGCATCCTTTTTGGAAAGGATATCTTCTAGTTCTTTTACCCTGGCAGCTCTTGATCTTAAATCTTGTGTAAGTGTGTCAATATTTGCCTGATTGCTTTTTAAGGTAGCCTCAAGCTTCGCCAATATTCCTTCCTTATGCTCCAGTTCCCGCTTTTTGCCTTCCAATTCCAAAGATAGTTTTTGGTTTTGAGCGGAACTGGTGACAAGTAGATCTTTATTTTGCTTGATCACTTTTTCATACAGGTCATTCAGGTCTTTATATTGCTTCTTGATCCTATTATATATAACCACTTGTTCTTCATTCTCGTTGACCAGCTTTTTGTTGTTCTTATTTAGATCAGCTAACTTTGTAAGAAGTTGATCGTTCTCTTCCAACATTCGAGTGAGCCGGTCTTTGCAGGCTTCATTTTCCTGCTTGAGCTTTGCATTTCTTGCCAACTCATCTTCATATTTTCTTGTAGGGACGCAAGAAAACAATAATACAGTTATCAAAAATAGCAGACCGGTGTTTTTTATCATTTGTATCATCGTAGGTTGGATTTATGATCGTTTAGTTACTCAAAAGTAAAATATTCTTATAAGAAACGAATAGCTCCACATACTTTATTATATTTACAATCAAGAATTAATTATTAATTCTTCTTCGGATGATCATTATGGCCTACCCCAATCTTGGTCACCTAATTTTTTCAAAAGATGCCAAAAGTAAAAGTAAAGACATTATTTTTTTGCCAGAATTGCGGAGCACAATCAGCGAAGTGGATTGGAAAATGCCCTCACTGTAATGAGTGGAATACCTATGTTGAGGAGGTATTGAAAAAGGAAAATAAAGAGCATCTCTCCTGGCGGAAGGATGATGGGAAAGGTTCTACCATTAGCAAACCGATCAGTTTACCTGAGATAGACCTGACCGGAATCAGCCGGATCAAAACTCCCGACGATGAATTGAATAGAACGCTTGGTGGTGGTATTGTCCCTGGATCTTTAGTCCTCTTGGTGGGTGAGCCGGGCATTGGTAAATCAACCTTACTACTACAATTAATACTTGAAATGGATGGGGTGAATGTTCTATATGTCTCAGGAGAGGAGAGTGAGCAGCAGATAAAAATGAGAGCGGAGCGAATAGGTAAGAATAATTCCGGATGTAGCATATTGACAGAGACAGCCATGGAAAATATCTTTCGGCAAACAGAAAATAGCAACCCTGACATATTGATCATTGACTCTGTGCAAACAGTGCATACAGATACCATTGATTCTACTGCCGGAAGTATATCACAGATCCGTGAATGTGCAGGAGAATTGCAACGATTTGCTAAAGAGACAGGAACCCCTGTTATTTTGATCGGCCATATTACTAAGGAAGGCAGCGTAGCCGGGCCAAAGGTGTTGGAGCATATTGTTGATACGGTACTCCACTTTGAAGGGGATGCACATTATACCTATCGCATATTAAGAACTATCAAAAATAGATTTGGCTCTACATCAGAGCTGGGAATCTACGATATGAATAATACAGGGTTGCGTCAGGTAAAGAATCCATCTGAGATCTTGTTATCTCAAAAGGAAGAACCTTTAAGCGGGATGTGTATCGCAACAACGATTGAGGGATTAAGACCTATATTGATCGAAACACAAGCATTGGTCAGCCAGGCAGTATACGGCAATCCGCAGAGATCTTCCACAGGATTTGACCTCAGGCGGTTAAGTATGCTGTTAGCAGTACTTGAAAAGAGATGCGGGTTTAAGTTTGGGATGAAAGATGTTTTTTTAAATATAGCCGGAGGCATTAAAGTGGTAGACCCCGCAATCGATCTTGCGGTAATATGCGCTTTGCTTTCCTCTCATGAAGATGTGCCTGTGCCCTCAAATATTTGCTTTACCGGTGAAGTTGGGCTGTCAGGAGAGATAAGAGCTGTAAATCGCATTGACCAAAGGATAGCTGAAGCCGATAAACTTGGATTTGAACAAATATTCATCTCAAAATATAACCTTCCTAAAGGGAAGAATGATCAAGGGAAACTTGATCTTTCAAAATACATGATCGAAGTGAAAGCTGTTGCCAAACTGGAAGAGATATATAACCTGCTTTTCTAAGATCCGAATTTGAAAACCCGATTAGCCTCTTGGTCGGAGTTTAATTTTTTATTTGATGATCTCAATATTTAATGATTTTCTGTCATTGTTTTTCCCAAATGTGTGTCTGGGTTGTGGAAATGGTCTGGCCAAAGGTGAGAATGTGATCTGTACATTTTGCGATTATCATCTGCCTCAAACCGGCTACCATCTTCAGGAAGATAATCCCGTAGAGAAACACTTTTGGGGCAGAGTACAGATAGAACATGCGGCCTCTTTATATTATTTTAACAAAGCAACAAAGGTCCAGCGACTCCTGCATCACCTTAAGTACAAGGGAAAGAGAGAAGTGGGCCTGAAGTTGGGAAACATCTATGGCCACCATCTAAAGGAATCACCCTTTTATGAGACCATTGATATTATTATCCCTGTTCCCCTGCATTTTAAAAGACAACGGATGAGGACATTTAACCAAAGCGAGTTGTTTGCTGAAGGATTATCGGAAAGCATGCAGGTACCCTGGGAAAGGAATATATTAAAAAGAGAAGTGATCACCGAAACGCAAACAAGAAAATCGCGATTAGAGCGTTGGCAGAATGTGAAAGCTGCTTTTACCCTCTGCGATCCTGAAGCGATCAATGGGAAGCACATTTTGCTGGTTGATGATGTGATAACTACAGGAGCAACTCTTGAAGCCTGTTCGCATGCGTTATTGGAAGCTGAAAGCGTAAAAGTAAGTATTGCCACTATTGCTGTAGCCCAGATCTAATGATCACCCTTGTTCTTTCTGTACCAGCCTCTCTAGAATATCTTCCCGATGCAATTCCTTCAATGCATCCGTTGCGATCCATTTTGCACTCGCCGCTTCCTGTTCTTTTATTCTACTTGCGATAACAATCGCTTCCAGGTTTAAAGCCATATTCCGTTTTCCAATTTGGCGAAGCGCCCAATTCACTGCTTTTTTTACAAAATTCCTTTTGTCGGATGCGCTCTTTTCAATAAAGGGAAAGAATTGTGTCATCTGGTCATCAGATGCTTTCTTGTCATGAACTGCTAACATAGCCATCATGGCAAATCCTGCCCTTTTTACGAACTCCTCATCTCGTGTGGCCCATTCCAGGGCTTTTTTGTATCCAAAAGGAGTTTTATCAAATAGATTACTACATGCCTGATCACATATATCCCATGAATTGAAATCTAGTACCCAATTTTCCATCTGCTCTTCGGTAACGAGTTTGGGATCGTCAATAAAAATAGCGATAAGCCGGGCTTCATGGTATCCGGTTTCCCATAATTTCAGGGCTAATGAGTGATCATTTTTATAGGTTTTCGCCATTTGCCTTAGGAGAGGGATCTTGACACCAAATGCCTTATCGGTATTGATGCCATAACGGCCCATTCCTTTCAAATTAACCGGATCGCCTAATTTTTTTAATTCTTCTATAATACTTTTGACTTCCATACAGATCCGAGATTATTATTCAATGTTTATTGCATTCAAATTTACATAATATACTTAAGATGTAAATAAAACTCCCTCGTCCTCGCCTGCAGCGAGGATGTAATATCTTCGTGTTTGTAACGCATGTTTCTCACCATTGAAT
>CAZNGA010000085.1:0-10995 GCA_964572485.1 uncultured Chitinophagales bacterium | reverse complement strand
ACCGAAAAGGGTTTTTTATTTTAAATCATGTCCCGAAAAAAACAGTGGGTATTCAAAAATAGAAGGAGAGAGGTAACAAACGAGCCGGAGGACATAATAGTTTTACAAGAATCCATTTGAAGCCCAATTTCTTATCGGGTGGATATGGACAATTTTCCTATCATTTTAATTACTGGGGGCCTATTGCTCCTCAGAGAGATACGCACGTGATCGTGAAGAAAATGGAAAAATTAGTTTGGTAGAAGATGAGAATAATTTAATAATGCAATTATAAAATTCAATACGATGGATGTAAGAGCACAGGTTTCGATGGTATTTCATATGGATAAATGTATTGGTTGTCATACTTGTTCCATTGCCTGCAAAAATATTTGGACGGACAGGAAAGGAGCAGAATACATGTGGTGGAATAACGTTGAAACAAAACCCGGAACCGGATATCCAAATAAATGGGAAGATCAAAGTGTATACAAAGGAGGTTGGGAGAAGAAGAATGGAAAAGATATTTCTCTAAAAGGGGCAGGTAAGCTCAAGGGATTACTCAATATTTTTCATAATCCGCATTTACCTGTGATAGATGATTATTATGAGCCCTTCACTTATAAGTATCTCGACTTGATCGAATCACCCGAAGGGAACGATCAGCCGACTGCCCGCCCTGTTTCTTTGATCACCGGTGAGCCAATTGACATTAAGATGGGACCAAATTGGGATGATGACCTTAGTGGGACTCCTGATTATGCAAGAAATGACCCCAACTTAGAAGGCCTCACCCCTGCTGAACAGGAATCGATGTTTCAATTGGAACGGATGGCCTTTTTCTATCTACCAAGAATTTGCAACCATTGCCTGAATCCTGCATGTGTTGCTTCCTGCCCATCAGGTGCCATATACAAACGTGGAGAAGATGGTGTGGTTCTGATCAACCAAAAGGTTTGCCGCGCATGGAGAATGTGTGTGACAGCCTGTCCTTATAAGAAATCATATTATAATTGGTCCACCGGAAAATCAGAGAAGTGCATTCTTTGTTATCCAAGGATCGAAGCCGGATTTGCACCTGCCTGTATGCATTCATGTGTGGGAAGGATAAGATATCTGGGTGTATTGTTGTACGATGCTGACCAGATCCAGGCTGCCGCTTCTGATGATGAAAAAAATGTAGCCAATCGTCACCTGGATATGATCCTTGATCCTAATGATCCTGCAGTGATAGAGGCAGCTAAGAACAACGGAATCCCTGACTCTACAATTAAGGCCGCTCAATATTCTCCTGTATATAAATTTGTAAAGGAATGGGGCATGGCATTGCCATTACATCCCGAATTCAGGACCCTTCCTATGCTATTTTATGTGCCACCACTACTACCTGTTATGGCATCATTGAGTAATTCTGACAACGATGAGCAAGCTGAGAAGTTGAATCCTATATCTAAATTCTGGTCCGATAATTGGCTTTATGATACCAGCACAGAGGGATTATTTGGTACCATTGATCAGGCAAGATTCCCTGTTAAATATATGGCAAATATGTTCACTGCCGGCGATGAGGAGAAGATAAAAGATGTTCTTAAGAAGTTGATGGCTGTTAGGATCCATAGAAGGGATGTAACAGTTGGTGATCTGGATAAGAGTTTGGTGAAAGCTGCATTGGAAGGTGCAGGATTAACAACAGATATGGCAGAAGGTATTTATTACCTGACTTCATTACCTAAATTCAATGAACGGTTTGTTATACCCCCTGCGCATCGGGAACAAGCTATAGAAATGATGGAATTTACCGGTGATACCAAGGGATCCATTGGTTTTGGATTTAAAGAAGAACCCAAAAGAGGCATTTAATTATGGAAACTATAACCGATAGAAAGAGCAAGCATTATGAGCTATTAGCAGGATTGTTTAATTATCCTGATAATGAATTTCCTGCTGAGGTGCAAAAGATCCAGGAATATTTGGATGAGCAATACCCTGCGGCCGGCAAGAAATTGCAGGAATTTAGCACCTTCATATCCACTGCTTCCCTTACAAGAATGGAAGAATTGTACACAAGATCATTTGATGTACAAGCGATCACAACCCTTGATATAGGGTATGTGATGTTTGGTGATGATTATAAGAGGGGTGCCCTTTTAGTGAACCTGAACCGGGAGCATAAAGAAGCAGGGATCGATTGCAATAATGAATTAGCAGACCATCTTCCAAACGTATTAAGATTGCTGTCAGCATTGAAAGACCAGAAACTCGTTGATGAAATTGTTCAGCGATTAGTGGGGCCGTCAATTAAGAAGATGATCAGTGAATTCAGACCTGAAAAAATAATTAAGAAGAATGAGATCTATAAGAAGCACCATAAAACATTGATAGACACTTTTGAGAATGCAGACATCTACCAAAATACCATTGAAGCACTGCTCATTGTGTTAGAGAGCGACTTTGAAATAGTAGAGATCATTGAGCCCAGGCAAACTACTGAATTCTTGTCAAATGTTACTTCTTATGGAGATTCAATAGGAAAAGAAATAGAATTAGAACCTTAATATCAATCAGATTAAATTGCGACCATCATGAATATTATTGACACACTATTATTTATTGTACTTCCCTACCTGGCAATTGCAGTGTTTGTTATTGGAACAATAAGCAGGTATACTTCTACTCGGTTCAAATTCTCATCTTTATCGTCTCAGTTTTTGGAGGGGAAGAATTTGTTTTGGGGCTCCGTACCATTCCATTGGGGCATTCTATTCCTATTTTTTGGTCATCTGATCGCTTTCTTGATCCCTGGAAGTGTGATCGCTTTTAACAGTGACCCACTCAGACTTTACATATTGGAGATCACTGCATTTATTTTTGGACTATGTGTTTTGGTCGGATTGATAAATCTTGTTTATCGGAGATTGACACGTACCCGCTTATTGGTAGTTACCAACTATATGGATGTGATTATTGAGATCTTGCTATTAGCTCAGGTAGTTACCGGTTTATGGGTGGCCTTAGAATTCAGATGGGGTTCCTCATGGTTTGCTTCAGACCTGACCCCTTACCTTTGGTCAATTTTTTCACTTCAGCCCGATATATTGGCCGTAAGTGCTTTACCATGGCTTATTAAATTTCATATTGCAGGCGCCTTTATTTTTGTTTTATTGATACCATTTACCAGGATGGTGCATTTTCTAGTAGCTCCTGTCAACTATATCTGGAGGCCTTATCAGCTAGTCATGTGGAATTGGAGAAGGAAAAAGATACGTATGCCCGAATCGGGGTGGATGGTCAATAAACCCAAGAATAATTAGTATTAGAAAAGTGGATCTAAAATATTTACAGATTGATAAAAATGGTTTGCAACAATGAAAAAGACAAATAAAATAGAGCAGTTAATATTGGCTTCTTTCGGATTTTTCTGGTGCTTCCTGATGTGGTTTGCTACAGCAGCATTTAGTACTGTTATTATCGAGAAATATGGGCTTTCAAAGACGGAATTTGCTATTCTGGCTAGTTCTGCCATTTGGTTGGCACCTGTCGGTAGAGTGATTGCAGGGTACCTGTCAGACAAGATCGGAGCGCCCAAGACCTTCTCAATGATCCTGGCATATTCAGGGATATTGTCGATCGTCTCAGCTTTTGCCACAGATTACAATAGCTTTTTTGTAACCAGATTAATTGTTGCTTCTTCAGGAATTTCATTTGTTGTAGGCATTCAGCATGTAGCTCAGTGGTTTAAAGATCATGAGATCGGTATCGCTGAAGGACTTTACGCCGGTACTGGAAATGTAGGAGCCGGAGTAGGAGCTATGATGTTACCACGGATCTATGGAACGGATTTTAGCAGTGCTTTCCTTCATTTGGGGATCGGAGCAATTATCATTGCATTGATCTATAACTGGAGAGGTGCTGCGGCTGCAACGGTTGAGATCGCAAAGCAGGCCAAAGAGTCGGCAAGTTTCAAGGAGATGTTCTATATTTTTACAAGATTCGCAGCTATCGTACTGATGTTTCAATATGCGATGTGCTTTGGATATGAAATTGCACTTAATGCATGGTTGCCCGGTTACTATAAAATGGGTTTTGCCGATCAATTGAAGGAATTAGGGTATATAGATATTGGAACTATTGGAATTGCTGCAGGAACATTTGCTGCGGTGCAATCTTTCAATTCCTCCTTGTGGCGACCGTTTTCGGGGTATGTGTCGGATATTTTTATGCGAAAGGGCTGGACACCATGGCCCTTGATCAATAAGACGGAGTCCTGGGCACCACGACTGCATTGGGTGTTCACATCTATGGTTGCCATTTTCTTTTTATCAATGTGCCTGACCTTTGCGGGCTTGGCTGGGAAACTGCCAATGTCTGTAATAGTGCTTGCACTGCTGGGGATATGTATCAGCTTTGGTACAGGCTCTTGTTTTGGTTTGGTGCCGGTCATATTTAGGAAATCTCCCGGCCTGGCAACTGGCTTTATTGGTGGCGTTTCAACAGCAGGAGGTATTGCCTACCCACTGATATTTGGAGGGGCTTTAAATATTCACAATGGTTATTTATATGCTGCATTATTTGTCTTCCTGCCATTCATTGTCTTTTTCATCCTTACCTTCAAACCAAAGAAGATCACTGGAGAGAGGGGCTTTGGAAGTAAACAATTTTGGGGAGTCAACTAAAGAAATAACTTTAAAGAAAAATAAATATGGAACATTTAGAAACTGCAGAATCGACGAATGATCTTCATGGAAATCCATCTAATGATATTTATGAACCCTGGATAAAATGGGGCAAGGCTTTTCTGATCTTTGAATTGTCGTTAGCGATCATTCAAACGCTATACTCATTATATATGGCGCTGACTGGGAGTTTGTAATTTGACTTTTATTACCTAATAAATTAAAAAGCAATGGCTGATATTAAAGAATGGAATGTTGAGGACGAACAATTTTGGAGCTCTACAGGTAAGAAAATAGCGACCAGAAACTTGTGGATCTCAATCCCAAGTTTATTGTGCGGATTTGCTGTATGGTTAATGTGGGGTATTATTGCTGTTCAGATGCTAAACCTCGGTTTTGTATTTGATCCTGATCCGGAAACGAATAAAATGATGCTATTTACCGTAGTAGCCATTGCCGGATTAACAGGAGCTACATTAAGGATCCCCAGCACCTTTTTTATCAGGATAGCCGGTGGCAGGAATACCATTTTTTTTACCACTGCTCTATTAATGATCCCTGCGATTGGAGCAGGAATTGCTCTTCAGGATAAGGATACGCCACTATGGGTATTTCAATTATTTGCTTTTCTCTCAGGATTCGGTGGGGGTAACTTTGCTTCCTCAATGAGTAATATCAGCTTCTTTTTTCCTAAAAAAGTACAAGGGACTTCGTTAGGATTGAATGCCGGTTTGGGAAATTTTGGCGTGACCACAATGCAAATATTGGTGCCATTGGTAATGACATTCCCACTTTTTATGTTCTTAAGTGGAGATCCCATGACACTTGTAAATACAAGTGGAACATTGATCGGGAAAATTGAAGCGGGAGCGCAGACCTGGATCGCCAATGCAGGTTTTGTGTGGCTTTTGTTTTTGATACCGCTGGCCTTTTTAGGCTGGTTTGGAATGAATAATCTCAGGACAACAGCGATCTCCCCTAATATCAGCGGGCCTTTGGGGTCATTTGGCAAGATTGTCATGCTATTACTAATTGGATTCTTCACAGCTGCTCTCGGATTGTATCTAATATTGCCATCTCCTACAGGATTGGATGTTGGAGACAACCAACTATTGATCAATATTGTTAAGAATAAATGGGTGGTGCTACCCGTGGTGATCGCATTGACAATATGGTTAATGAAATTCCTCACACGGGGAGAATTGCAACAGAATTTGAAGAGGCAGTATAAGATATTCGATAATAAGCACACCTGGGCGATGACCATCATCTATACGATGACCTTTGGCTCCTTTATTGGATATTCAGCAGCTTTTCCTCTTTGTATAAAGACAGTTTTTGGATTTGTACATGAAGCCGGACCTGATGGTACTACCATGATGCACAATACAATTAATGCAAATGGCCCTAGTGCTTTGATGTTTGCTTGGATGGGACCCTTTATTGGTGCACTGATTCGTCCGGTGGGCGGTTGGATCTCTGATAAGGTGGGTGGTGCTAAAGTCACACAAATAGTTTCTATTGTTATGATCCTATCCGCTTTTGGAGTTGCCTATTATCTTGCCAAAGCATATAGTTCACCAACTCCTGAAGAGTACTTCACCCCATTCTTTATTCTATTTATTGTATTGTTTACTGCTACAGGCGTAGGAAATGGTTCCACATTCAGAACAATTGCTATGGTCTTTAATGAGGAGCAGGCAGGTCCTGTGTTGGGATGGACCTCTGCAGTTGCAGCATATGGCGCTTTTATTATTCCAAAGGTCTTTGGTGAACAGATGAAAGCAGCAACTCCCGAATACGCGCTTTATGGATTTGCAGTATTCTATTTTCTGTGCTTATTGCTGAATTGGTGGTTCTACTTACGTCCAAATGCTTATTTTAAGAATCCATAAGCACTAATAATGAAAGGAGTATATTCATAGACCTGCCCCGCTAAATAATAGAGATCATTTGATTGTTAATAATCGGTTTTTTTACGAATTTTACCTTAATTAATAATTGGTTTTATAATAGAGTTATTTCATGGAGACAAAACATATTTCTGAGGAGTATGCGACCATAAAGATTGGAGACCTTGTGTCGGAGGATTTTAGAAGAGCTGACGCCTTTAAGAAATTTAATATAGATTTCTGCTGCGGTGGAGACAAAACCGTAGCTCAGGCATGTGATGAATTGACCGTAGATCTCAATGAGCTTATTCTTGAACTGCAAAGAGTAGAACAGACAGGTGCTACTTCCTCTCTGAGTAATGTCAATGAATGGGATATGGGTTTTATAAGAGATTATATCAATAATGTGCACCATTCTTTTATTCGTAATAATGTAGATCTTATTAGAGGATATATCACCAAAACAGCAAGTGTGCATGGGGAATCAAATCCGGAAGTTGTGGAAGTGAATGATTTGTATGAAAATTTAACTGACGATATAGCAACTCACTTAAACAAGGAGGAAGAAGTACTTTTTCCGGCTATTGATATATTGACCGGTAGTAACCAGGATCCGAAGGATAGTGCTTATTTCGAATCAATGCAACGAACAGTGGGGGAGTTGAAGGAGGAGCACATTGAAGTGGGAGACATCCTTGGGCAGATGGCTAAATTAACGAATAATTATACCCCTCCTCAAGATGCATGCAATACCTATAGCATAGCATATATGAAGCTTAAAGAGTTTAGTGAGGATCTGCAGCAGCATATCCATTTGGAAAATAACATCTTATTTCCCAAGATGGCTGAATTGTTAAATCAAAAAATAAAATAAAAGATAGTAAATGGACGATTTAAAAAAGATAAGGGATAATGACCCTATAAAGAGAATGGTGGAGAAGCAAACGGAGCAGGAAGAGCTTTCTCCTATGGACCCACCTGATGCTTATGAGCCGCCAAATGTTGAGGCAGTACCCTATGAGGAGATGGCTCCATTTTTACAGAAACTGATGGATGATCATAAGGAGATCACAGAGAAAATTGATGCTTTTGAAGATGTGATCGTTGAGATCACAAAAAGTGGGGTACAAAAGAGCATCCTTCAAAATGTCAGCGAATTCTTCAGTTTCCTGGATAATAAGATCGTAGAGCATCATTCCATAGAGGAAAGGATCCTATTTCCGGTATTGCAGGAGCGATTGCTGGAAAAGGGCGAACACAGCAAAGGAGAAACTCCCAAGACTGCCATCGATATGCTTGAAGATGACCATGTAAAGGCGATGCAGATCGCTGCTGTCACCTTTAATTTCATGGGGCTGGCTTCAAGAGTGCCTGACCCTAAATCCCAATTGATCATTATGGATGCTTCGTTGGAGCAAGCCAAAGCGCTTATTGAACTTATGAAACTCCATATTTTCAGAGAAGACAATATCGTATTTTCATTGGCACAGAATTTTCTTTCTAAGGAGGAGCTTGCGAAAATGAAAGATCAATTAACTAGATTTGCATCTGTATAATTTATTTGAATGACCTTAAAAGATACATATGGAAGGGTGCATGATTATCTGAGAATCTCTCTCACAGATAAGTGCAATCTAAAATGTATGTATTGTATCCCTGAAGATACTTGTTCATTACCAAATGAACAATTGCTTAGCAAAGCTGAGATCATTTCTGTGGCCAAGACCTTTGTCAACAATTATGGTGTGAAGAAGATCAGATTGACAGGTGGGGAACCGCTGGTTAGGAGTGATGCCAGAGAGATCTTTGAGGAGTTATCACACCTGCCCGTAGAATTGGCTATTACCACAAATGGTATTTTGTTGGATAGATATGTGGATTTCTTTGAGTCGATCGGTATGAGATCTATAAATATCAGTTTAGACACATTGAATGAAGGCCGTTTTACCAATATTACAAAGAGCCCGGCTATTGAAAAGGTCAAAAGCAATATAGACTTGCTATTGAAAAAGAACTTCTCCCTCAAGATCAATAATGTGGTGATGAGAGGGGTGAATGATGACGAGATCATTGATTTTGTACGGATGACAAAAGACCTTCCCTTACATGTTCGCTTTATCGAATTCATGCCCTTTAATGGCAATAATTGGTATACCGATGATGTGTTTTCTTATAATGAGATCATAGAACGAATACATAATAGCTACTCCATTGAGAAATTGGATGATCATCCAAACAGCACTTCCAAAAGTTATAAGGCCAAGGGGTATGAAGGCACTTTTTCTGTGATCAGTTCTATTACTGCACCCTTCTGTGATTCATGTAATCGTTTAAGAGTTACTGCAGATGGGAAATTCCGCAATTGCTTATTTGCTAAAGGAGAAATTGACCTTTTGAGTGCGTTAAGACAAGGTGTAGATATCACAAAGCTCATTCACGATGAGGTAACAGAGAAAGCGTATATGCACGGAGGTATGCAACAATTATCAGATGATAAAGATATCTCAAGCAGGATCAGCGATAGGAGTATGTTGCAAATAGGCGGTTAACAGACCAATAAAAGGAACCATCAGTAATTTTGGAGAATCCTGACCAAAACAAAGTCCCTGTAGAAATAGCTAAGTTCTTAAAAGAACAGGAAACACTTTCATTTGCCACTACCATAGATACCATTCCTTATAGCTGTAATTGCTTTTACATCTATTTGGAAAGTTATGATCTTCTGGTCTTCAAATCTGAAGAAGAGACCAAACATATTCAGGATGGGTTACAAAATCAAAAAGTCGCAGGTACTATTTACAGTACAAAGGGGGGTATCTCTAAAATTCGTGGGATACAATATACTGGACTTTTCGGGCCTGTTGAGGAGAGCATATTAACTTTGGCCAAAACACAATATTATAGAGCATTCCCTTTTGGCACTTTGGTAAAAGCGCCATTTTGGGGTATAGAGCTAACCTATATGAAAATGACCGATAACCGCTTTGGGATCGGGAATAAGCTGGAGTGGGAGAGGACTTCCGATAAGAGCAAAAGTTGAAAACAAAGGGCCTCCCACCCCCCCACTTTCAATTTACACCCCTTTTGCTAATAATTTAGAAACAGTTTTCACCAAAAAGTTACATCCAAAACATGTTTCTTGAAGTACTTTTTTCATTCTATTACCAGCTTACAGCTGTAAAGTAATTTGCCGTCTTTGCACAATGTCAAGAAGTAAAGACCACTGGGAAGATCATCTTTGTAAATGATCACACTGCCTGTTGTGATTTTCAAAAATAACCTTACTTGCCGTCCTTGAGTGTCATACATTGTCAATGTGTGCTCCTCATTTTTTGAGTTGTCAAACACCACAGTGGCTTTGTGAGAGGTGGGATTGGGATATATTTTTACATTATTTTTTTCAGGTATTAATGGAGATTCCCCAACACTCGTCTGGGGTTGACAAAGCATACTAATCTCTTCCAGTTTTAAGGCTCGATTGTAAATTCTTACATCATCTATCTTACCATGAAAAAACCTGTCGTTTACCCTTGTTTTACCAAGGGAAGCATAGAAATTTCCTGACCATGAGTGAATTGGGTTGATTGGCAAGGTAGCTATTAAGCTGTCACAAATGTATTTTCTTACACTATCACTCACAGTTATGGTTACCATATACCATTGATTGAGATTGATGTCAACAGTATTTCCAATATTACCATAATTTAAGGTTGCATGCATGCCAGTAGTGAAATTATTGACATTAAAACCTGTTTTTCCATTTACAAGATTTGCATGGTCAGAGTCGTACATGGTGTTGGAACTACCTTGTGTAATTGAACTTGCATTAAACCAGAAATTCACTGTTCTTTCGACATAGTCAAAGTCATTGGACAACTCAATATTTGCTGAAATACCATCAAAGAAATAGGCGCGATTTTGAACACCGTAACGGTCAGAGGTTAAAGTAGCTCCATTTACTACTCCATCGTTGCCATTACCAGACATGTCCAATTCATTTCCGTTGAACGGATACCATGCTTTTAAACTGTCAATCAGTGATTGTGCATCGGTTACACTGTAAATACTACTGAATAGTAACAAAAGTACAATTAATCGCATAATTATATAGTTGATAAGTCAATTAACTATCTGTTACAATGATACGGCAAAAAGTTACCAAGGTTTAAATATTATACAAATTCTATATTTAAACATATTGGATTATATGTTTATCGCAGGGAATCTCTGTTAAAATTTACAAAGTTAAAACCAACAGATCTTGAAATGACGGAAAAATTAGAACAGTTAAGAGTGATAGAGAACGGATATAAGATGAAAGTGGTTGAGACAAAATACGATACGGTAGGCATTGATACTCCCGAAGACCTGGCCCGGGCAAGGGAACTGATACAGCGGACAGAACAGCTGAGCTTCTTGTCAATAGGAGCTTGTCTCTGTGGATTGGTGCG
>CAZNGA010000084.1:0-11026 GCA_964572485.1 uncultured Chitinophagales bacterium | reverse complement strand
CTGAAGGACAGTCGGCAACCAAAAATATAGTGTGGATGATTTTGAAAAAATATTGAAAAGTAAGGATATTTCACAAACTGATTTTTCTGCGCCCCCTCAAGGGTTATATTTAATAAGTGTCAAGTATCCCTATATTTAGCATTACTTCGTCTTAAATAGCTTCTTAATTTTGAGCAACAACACAACAACAGGTAAAGTTTATGATTGGCCACTTTTTAAAAGGGTGCTTAGATTGGCCAGACCTTTCAAAAAACAATTTCTATTTGCTGTAGTACTTGCCATTATTATTGCCATTTTAACCCCTGCCCAACCTTTTCTGATACAACTGACCGTAGATGAATTCATTCTTAAAAACGATGGTGAGGGATTGGTCAATATGGCTCTATTACTTATTGGCGTTTTGGTTATGTCTTCGGTGTTAAGATATTATTTCATCTACATTACCAATTGGCTTGGACAATCCGTTATTAAAGGTCTTAGAGAAAACGTATTCAAACATATAGTGAGCTTGAATTTAGGATACTTTGATCGAACACCAATAGGTACTTCCACTACAAGGACCATCAATGATATTGAAACCATCAATGATATTTTCGCCCAAGGAATTATTACTATCATTTCTGATATGCTCACCCTAATTACTGTAGCCCTTATCATGTTCTACACAGATTGGAAGCTTGCTTTGATCAGTATATCTGTATTTCCTGTTCTGTTAGTTGCTGTCTACATTTTCAAAGAAAAAATGAAAGCTGCCTTTCAGATCGTCAGAACACAAGTTGCACTGCTTAACAGTTTTTTGCAGGAACATATAACAGGGATGAATATTGTACACATTTTTAATGCAGAGGAGATAGAGATGCAAAAGTTCATTGGCATTAATGATGCCCATAAAAAAGCGCACATAAGTACGATATGGTATAATTCCATTTTCTTTCCGGTGGTGGAGATCATTTTAGCGGCATCTATCGGGTTAATGGTATGGTTTGGCACCTATCGCGTTATCAGCGGGCATACAACTCTTGGTGTCCTTATTGCCTTTATTCTATACATCTATATGCTTTTCCGTCCTATCAGGATGCTCGCAGAAAAGATCAACACACTGCAAATGGGATTAGTGGCTGCATCGAGGGTATTTAAATTGATGGACAAGACATCCAGGATCGAGAATTCGGGGAATTTAACGGTCAGTGACCTAAAAGGAGATATTACCTTCAAGAATGTCTGGTTCGCATACAGTGAAGAGAATTATATTTTAAAAGATATCACCTTCAACCTGGAAGCGGGAAAAACTTTAGCGATTGTTGGTGTTACGGGTGCGGGAAAAACTTCTATCATCAATATTTTATGTCGATTTTACGAGATCCAAAAAGGCGCCATTCATATAGATGGCCGCTCAATTAAAGAATATGATCTGGAATCTCTCAGGTCGAAAATTGGATTGGTACTGCAGGATGTCTTCCTCTTTTCAGGATCTATCCTTGAAAACATAACGCTCAGGAACAGAGAAATATCTTTGGAAGAAGTAATAGCAGCATCAAAAATAGTTGGGGCTCATGAATTCATTTCCAAGCTACCCGGAAAATATGATTTCAATGTAAGAGAGCGTGGGGTATTTTTATCATTAGGACAACGGCAATTGATCTCATTTATAAGGGCATTGGTCTTCAATCCCAAGATACTGATCCTTGATGAGGCCACCTCGTCAGTTGACACAGAATCAGAGCAACTTATCCAGGGTGCTATCAAGCAATTGATCTCTAATAGAACATCAATTGTAATTGCCCACAGGCTTTCCACCATTCAACGAGCAGACAATATCATTGTATTGGATAAAGGGGTCATAAAAGAAATGGGAACTCATAATCAGTTGATGAAAATCAATGGTTATTACAAAAGATTGTATGAGTTACAATACCAAAAAACACATTGAGGAGATACCAATGATCAGTCTGTAAAAACTGCTTCTCCTTTTTGCTCTTCAATAACTTGCTTTACCCATTCGGTAGTGACAGATTTAGGCCTTTCTATTGACAAGCCAAGTGCACGATCCCAGCACAAGGAAGCTAAAACGCCTAATCCTCTGGAAACTCCAAATAACACAGTGTAGAAGTCATATTCTTCCATTCCATAATGAAGGAGTAAAGCTCCTGAATGAGCATCAACATTGGGCCATGGATTTTTTACTTTTCCTGCGGCTTCAAGTATTGGTGGCACCACTTCAAAGATCATCCACACGATCTTGACCAATTCATCATCAGGCATGTTCTCTTTACAAAACTCCATTTGTGCTGTATATCTTGGGTCAGGTTTTCTTAAAACAGCATGTCCATAACCGGGAACTACTTTCCCAGAAGCAAGGGTCTTCTTAACATATTCCCCTATCTGCTCTTTTGTGGGCATTCCACCACCTAACTCTTCTCTCATTTGCAATATCCATCTCACAACTTCCTGATTAGCTAGTCCATGCAGTGGTCCTGCTAAACCATTCATACCGGCAGCAAAGGAAAGATAAGCATCACTCAACGTTGATCCTACAAGGTGTGTAGTGTGTGCTGAGACGTTACCTCCCTCGTGATCAGCATGGATGGTTAAGTACAACCGCATCAATTTCTTAAATCCATCATCTTTAAATCCTAGCATATGCGCAAAGTTAGCAGCCCAATCTAAACTTGGATCAGCTTCGATCTGTTTATTATCTCTGTATTTTCTGTTGTAAATGTAGGCAGCAACTCTTGGAGCTCTTGCTATGCAGGTCATTGAATCTTCAAACATGGGGTCCCAATATTGCTTTTTAGAAATGCCATCTCTATAAGCCTTCGTGAATTCAGACTCCGTCTGCAACGCCATTATGCCAATGCTAAATTGAGTCATTGGATGCATGTCTACAGGTAATGAATCAAGTACTGTATACACATGTTTTGGAAGTTCTCCTCTTCTAGACCAATCATCACTAATAATTCTAACATCCTCTTCTGTAGGCATTTCACCTAATAGCATCAAATAAAAAAGTCCTTCAGGTAATGGTTCAACTCCATCAGGAGCTTTGGGTAACAATTCTCTCAATTGAGGAATTGAATAGCCTCTAAAACGAATGCCTTCCTCCGGGTCTAAACTAGAGGTTTCTGTCACCAAAGATTTCACTCCACGCATGCCCCCATAAAGTTGAGCAACATTGACCTTTCCCACTTCCATGGTTCCTGTCTCCTTGATGATCTTTTTAATAGAATCCCCCATCAGCAAGGCCCTCGAGGCGAATTTATTTTTTAATGTTTCCATGATTATATGAATTTAACTTATATATAGATTGAATATCCCGTAGGCACAAAATAGCGAAAATTATTGAATATTTTATGATTATATGAAGATAATTTTATCACATAATATTTCATGGGATTTTACAAATATTCCTGTGCTAAATCGCATATATTAGAACTTTGTTGTAGTAATGATTGATATACCCACGAAATTCTAATCCATAAAACTGAAAACAAAAAGGGAATATTCCCGTATATCAATTCTGAATTATGTGACTTCTTTACTCTTGATAAAGAATGTACAAGAACATAATCATTTTAGCGTTCTGCTTTCTTTCCTATTCTGGCATTTATGGCCAGGTGCATATCACTTTATATAATATTTGGGGGCATAATGGCATCAATGTAAGTGAAGCTACAGGAAGTCCATATTATTCAACAGCAAACAGTAATTTCACTACACAACTTGTAGAATGGGACAGATTTTATTATAAAGGATCAGGGCAACTTTTATTCAGCATAAATGATAAGTTCCTGATGGGTGGGGAATTTGGCTTTAACCGTTTGTATTATTGGGAGGAAAGATATAGGTATACAAATATCTATACCGGGGGTGAATATAGGTTTCGATATGGAACCATTTGGACAATGCAAATTGGTATGTTAGCCAATTACTATGTTGCAGGCAATTTATATTTACAACCCGGTATCAGCTTCCATAATTTTATGGATAAATCCGGAACCACTGTTGGAGTATCTACAGCTATCGGCTATGATATCCCGGTAGCTAAACACATGAGTATCCCAATAGAATTTAGAAACGACCTGATCTTTGGCAATGCAACATCTAAAGCTTTTGGCGGTGGACTTGGTGTGAAATTTAAATTAGGGGTAGAATAGAGATCCGAATAAAATAAGCTTCCTCTTATTTATGCCAAGTAACTATGATACTCTTACATCTATTGGCATCCTTCATTGTAGTAAATCTCACTATTAATTTGTCACTGAAGCTCACATACTCATAATCATTGAAAAGATGATCATAACCACTCCCATACATTGTTAAAATATCTTTGATATTCATTCCCAGCAAATTCAATTTCTCATCCTTTATATTTCGCCTTTCAAAATAGGTATCAGACCCCATCTCTGTAGCGGGGTGAAACTTCACTTTAATAGTTCTAATAATGGAGGTTTCCCGAAAATACTGAAGCCTGATAATCGTTTTAGCATTCTTTCTATAAACTATTTCATGAAATTCCCTCTCAGGGCCAGACTTCAATATGGTATCCGGTGGGCCATAAATATCATACACCTTGTCAATGGTATCTCCATGCTTCAATCCTATAAACTCTTTGAACACTGAAATATCCTTAATGGATTCATTGCTCGTATTGCAGGAAAGGAACTGGAGAATGAGCAGGGATACGATCAATTTTGTTGCAACACTCATAACAACATGAAGGTAAGAAATAAACATTCATTCTGCATCCGGAAAAGAAATATGAACCAATATAGTTATATTGATATTTATAATATGACTTGGTAATTAAATATATATTTATATCTTTGACTTCTATGAATAGGACAATTATAGTACTATTTTTATTGCTACCCTTTGTCATGCTTTCCCAAAAAGTGAAACCTGACATTAAAGCCATCAAGGATATCTCTAACAGAATACTGATCATTCAGTACACTAAAAAAACATTAGAAGTAAATAAGGCAATTAACGAAGCCCTTAAAAAATGTTGGACCGCAACTGATTCTGTTATTTATGACAAACCTTACAAGGAAGTCAGGAAGATCGTGAAGGAGTCACCTGAAAAATTTGTCATTTTATATTTCCAAGGTTTACTGTTGCCAGCAATAATGCGTAACCATCCCGATGTTATCCCCATTCTGTTTAACGATGAGGAGTACTCAATCGGGGGTAAACTCAGGATGAGTTTAAGATTAGGGGAAAACGTCAATAAAAGCATTGTTCTTTATGCGAATCCTATTCCTATTTTTTACCCTGAACGTGCTGAAGTAGAGATGGTGTCGATTTCATTTTATTGTGCCATACAGGAACTACAAAATTATATTGATGCAACTATTGATCCTGAAAAATATAAAGACCTTACGGTCTACAAAGAATGGATACAAAATAAGACCTTGCTATTTAACACAAATGCTTTACCTAAAAAATTATTAGATAAAGAAGCAATGCAAGCAATCTACCCATACCCCTTCGAGCTGGTAGAATATTCAAAAATAGAAGACGCCATTCTTTCTAACAGTAATGACTATTTATATATTAGAAGGTCCCCGGCAACATCTGCAACATCCATATTTAGTATTGCAGATGCAAAAACAGGAACGATCATTTCAGGTGCTGTCGGTTCCTGGAATATCAATAAATCTGTCATTGAGCGTATGGTAGATCTTATTAAAAAGATGTATTTTTATCAAGAGTAATTAGGAATGTCCTGTGTTGCTTTTCGGTAATACGATTTGCTAGTTTCATCTACGATCAAATCAGAGTTTACTTCCACAAAATTTACAATATTTCGCGTTCTTGTCATGCCCTTCTGATGCACATTCGGGGCAAACCTGTGTAGTTATCTTTTGCTTTTTCGCACCTACCAATTCTACACTGAAAATACCTGTAGGCACTATGATAATGGCATATCCAGTCACCATGATAAAGGAAGCAAATATTTGGCCTAAAACAGTTTGAGGGGCAATATCAGCCATATTGGATTATTGATGCCTGAAAGGTAAAAATAAATAAATCAAATGAATTTCTTAGCAGTAATTATCAGTATATGATCAGGTAAGATTTAGAGAAAGGTCTTAATTATAATTTTCCCCGACAATAAAATAATTGCATATATTTAGGTGTCATTATTAAACAGGTCATATTCAAAATGTGCTTATTATGAAAAAAATATTCTTTATTTATTTGATCATCGGCGGACTCCTTTTCACCAATTCTTCAAAAGCCCAAACACAATTTACATTCCACACGACCATGGGTGATTTTGTTGTTGAGTTGTATGAGTCTATTGTACCAATAACTGCAGGTAATTTTGATTCACTTGCACAGGCAAAATATTATGATGGAGTCATTTTTCATAGAGTGATCGACAATTTTATGATCCAGGGTGGTGATCCAACCGGGACCGGTTCAGGCGGACCGGGATATACAATACCCGATGAATTTGACAGCTCATTGAGCAACATCCAAAAAACCATCTCCATGGCTAATTCAGGGCCGAATACCGGGGGAAGTCAATTTTTCATAAACCTTAAGAACAATACTTATCTTGACTTTGATAAAGCACCTTTATCTTCAAAGCATCCTGTTTTCGGGATCGTGGTATCCGGGTTCTCAATTGTCCAAGCCATAGGGAGTGTGCCAACCGATGGAGGGGATAAACCCTTAACTGATGTAGTTATGGATAGCATTCGACTTGTATCCACTTCTTCAATAAATGATAATACCTCATATCCTCAATCCAGGGATATTTCAGTATACCCTAATCCTATGACAGCAGAAAGCACTATTTCAATAAATGTAATAACTGCAGGAAAGTTCAATGTCTCTGTATATGATCAATTAGGGAGATTGGCATTTTTCAGCCCAAGGGATCTTGTGGGTGGAATAAATCTTTTGGATGCAAATGAGATTTTTAATCCCAAATTAAGTTCAGGGATATATAACCTTGTACTAACCAACGATAGATCAACACCAATACATTATCAGGTGGTAATTCAATAGGACGTACCGATAACTTCAATTATTTCAACTACCTGTCCCGAATGACCACAGGAATAATCCATTGGCCATCGTCCATCCGTATTTCTGCAAAATAGATCCCTGGTTTTAGCTCCATGTTCAGATGCACTCTTGCACCTTTGATCTGTTTTATGGCAACCACTCTACCCAATATATCTTTCATGATAAACAAGTGATCCCCATCGCTAGGCATGTCGATCACAAAAGTGCCCTCACTTGGATTGGGGTAGATCCTGACAGGGCTGCTACCATAAACATCTTCAATCCCTATATAAACGGTTACTTTGATCGTATCAGAAGCTTGACAACCATAAGCATCGGTTACTGTTACTGAGTAATCACCAGTAGTAACAACTTCTGTGGTTTGTGTATTTGCCCCATTGCTCCAGGCATAAGTCACAAAACCGGCTCCTGCATCGAGGACTACACTATAAAGGGCAGCTATAGTATCCGGCCCCAAGTCCACATTAGGATCGCTCTCAGTGATCATAATGGTGTCAGCTACAGAGCCCCCACAGACATCACTTACTCTCACCCAATGGGTACCACCGCTTGCCATGTGGGTTTGAATAGTGGAGCTGTTCTCCCAAAGATAAGCGGCAAATCCGCCTCCGGCATCCAATAGAAGGGAGTCTCCCATACAAATGGTCGTATCATTACCAAGTAATGCATCCGATATTCCGGGTACACCAAATTCATCGGCCCCAATATCAGGGGTGAGCGGATCCCTGGATTCTCCATCAATGTCTATAGTTATATTTGGCAATGGCATCCCGGCACCATCCAACATACATTCATTTACATGAAGATCAGTGTCACTCACAAAAAGCGGATCTATAAAAAGAGAGTTGCTGTCCATCTTGCTCCTGGATACCCAGTCATCCAAACTGTCCAGATCGGTGCTACCCCAAACAGCGAAAGGAGATCCTGCCAGGTAACAATTATTATTGTACCTGGGAAGATCCGGAGTATCCACATGGTAGATAGCGTATCCTCCACCTGAGTTGACGAAAATATTATTATATATCTGTACGGAATCAAGGTTATTGTAATTCACATAAAGTGCATAGGAACCGGGATCGGTAGAGGTGACATTGATGCTGTTATGATGCACATTGACATAATCAATCCATTGCCCCAAATTGAAACCATTACTTTGTTGGGTAGTTCCAACTTGAATGAAGTTATTGGCAAAAAGGCCTCTCTGCGTGTTAGTACCATTCACACTCCAAAGTTTGATCCCATCCTTTCCACCATTCATAGTTATTTTGTTAGACTGCACATCGGGGTAGAGGCAATTGACCATGTATATACCAATTGCCCCACCGCTAGGATTGGAAGTACTCATCACATTATTAAGTACCTGGGCCCCATTTTGATATTCTAAATTCAGGAATGCACGATATTGATTAATGAAAATGTTGTTATAGATCACAGTGCCCCGCTCAAATTCAACTGGGGATTTTCCAAAATAGACCATCCCGTTAGAGCCATTCATGATCTGATTATTTTGGAACACGTTCATGGTGTCTAAAGATCCGACATCGGACCAGATGACATAATATTGATATCCACTACTTATAGTATCTATGCCAATGATCAGGTTGTTTGAAATGGTATTGAAACAAGCTCCATCCAATATCGTCAAAACTTGTCCAAAAACTGTACCTGTGGCTTCCAAAGTAAGGTGATCAATGGTTATGTGATCGGTCCCTTTCAGTTCAAGTGTTGGTAATAATTCGCCACCAGAAGCATAGGTAAGTGTGACCATTGAACTGTCACCGCTCTCGGAGGTAAAGCGAACAGTGTTGACAGCTGAAGCTCCCGCGATCTCCTCCAATCTCATGTTCTCACTATAGGTACCATCTCGAGCTTCAAAAACAACAGGTCCACAAATGCCGCCATTGTTGAGATTAGCAGCAGCAGTACTGAAGTCATTGAAATCAGGTGAAGTACCGCCAATAGTATAAGTTCCCCCTGCCAGTGAAGTATAGAAGTTGGTGAGTCTTACCGTATCATTCACTAAATTATCATCAGAACTACTGTTTGGATTTTCAGTCCATATTATAAAGTCATAGGATGTAAAAGCGGCGTATATAAGATTTCCAAGGATTACTTGTACAGATCCTCCCTGTGCCAGATTTCCTGTCCAGTTGTTAGTAGTTTGCGGCGATCCATTTAATGTCCATTTGATATCTACGCTGGTGAGGTTATTCTTTCCATTGTTCTGTAGGGTGATGATCACATCAGACGACGTGCCACATATTGGTGCCATCGGTGAATCAATAGAAAGTATCCCGGCATCATTTAAAGCCAGCATAAACTCATCTGCACCAATGTCGGGGAAGGTAACATTTCGTGCTTCACCATCGAAGTCAACGGTGACTTCCGTCACCGGGACTCCCGCACTGTCAAGCGCCGTTTCACTAGCGTGCAGGTCATTGGAGGAGGTAAAGACCGGGTCGACGGATATTCCGTTGGGATCCTGGTTAGATGCCAACTGCCAACCACCTAATGTAGTAATGTCTGCATTCCAGTACCCCAGGTTAACACCCGTTGCATAATGGTCATTGAAGTCACAGGTATCAACAGCTGCAGGGGTGTTGATGTAAGTGGCATACCCGCCACCGGTATTGGCAAAAATATTGTTTAATATCTTTACTCCTGTGCCACTAGTGACATATAATGCTTCTGAATTCACATCACTGTTAGTGATAAGGACACTGTTATGGTAGATATCAATGTAATCACTAAACCGGCTGTAAATACCCGTACCTGCAAAAGTGCCTGAAAATGTAAAGAAATTATTAGCTATAAGCGCCCGGTCGCTTACTGTGCCATCCACATTTGTCATGTACACCACACCAGATTTATCTGTCCAAATATGATTGCCTTCAACTCTTGTACCATTCTTTAAATTCTGCAGGTACATGCTATAATTATTTGAAACCAGTGTTCCCACGATCGTATTTCCTTTGATCAAAGGTGCGTCAGCATATGCAACCCATAGGATCCGTCCATTGTTATTCTCCATCCTATTATTTTGTATCACCAGGTTGTCCTCATATGAAGTAGAGGCTCCCCGTAAGTATATGGCATTGCTCCCATACCTGAATTTGTTGTTAGTAATGGTCCAATTAGAATCATTGTGGTTGCTTGAATAGATCAATGCCAATGCTGCGTTATTGAATGTTGTTGGCTTACCGATGAGTTCGCAGTTCAACAGATTCCCAAAGGTAGCATTGTTGTCATATACTAATACCCTGCAAAGGTTTGTTGCGCCGGAATCGGCCTGTAAGGTCAGGTCACGGATAGTGACATAGTCTGTTCCTTCCAGGTAGATGATATGGTTGGTAGCCGAAGAAACATGTAGGTTGTGGATCAACACATCACTTGAATCACCGGTCTCAGATTGGAAGGTGATGGTATTGATAGCTGAAGACCCATTAATAACACCCAGCTTGAACTGATCATCGTAGGTTCCACTTCGGATATTGAAGGTAACAGGGCCGCAAATACCTCCATAATTCAAATTTGCTGCCACTGCATTTATTGAATCAAAATCGGGAGAAGGTCCACCAATGGTATAAATTCCGCTCATTGCTAAATGGAAATTATTCTCCCAAACCGTATCATTGGAATTCACGATATCAGCTCCTCCGTTAGGATTTGCTGTCCATATTTTAATGTCATGAGATGTATTTGCCGAAAATGTATAATTCCCTAGATTTATTTTATCCGTATCAGATGAAGCCAAAGCACCTGCCCAATTAAAGGTAGTTTGAGCTATTCCGTTCACGCTCCACTCTATATCCACGGTAGAGAGTGCAGAGGTTCCAAAGTTCATCAGGGTAACTAACACATCAGAACTATCCACACATAGTGGTTGAAACGGCCCATCATAAGATATGATGCCGGCATCATTAGGCGGAGGTGTGAATTCATCCGCTCCCATATCCGGGGGCACTATATTTCTAACTTCCAATCC
>CAZNGA010000083.1:0-11513 GCA_964572485.1 uncultured Chitinophagales bacterium | reverse complement strand
TGAGGACAGGACTGAAGGAAGCGATACTGCAAAACCCGGTACTGACGAACAGGAAGTACATAAGAGGCATGTTAACACGGGTAAGTAAGCACATCATTACAAAGCCCAACAGAATACAGTTGTTATCATGTAGATGTACCAGGCATTGGGGGAAAGATAATGCCCTTACCTGGGGATGTCTCATCAACCACGAGCTGGTTAAGGTGAGAAGTCAGCAGAGGTCATAGTAGGTACAGGAACACGAGCCCCGAGAAAGCGGGGAGGTCTCACAAGTACTGAAGGACTGAACGTTAAGTTGCTCCAAATGCTGTAAGGAGGTCAGCGATGATCAAGGAAGTATCCGAGTCAATGGCAAGTTTTACAATAAGCGGAGCAGGAGAGTAAAGTAGTAGGAAAAGATGATAGAAAGGGTATTTAGTAAAGTCAACATCCGAACTGCTTACAGGCAGGTGGTGTCTAACAAAGGTTCGGCAGGCGTTGATGGCATGTCGGTAAACGACCTGCTGTCTCACTTGCAGGAAAACTGGAAGACTCTAGAATGGGTGGTCAGCTTGATAATTTTGGGTGGTCAGTATGGATCAGAATATGCAGTTGGAACAAAGAGGCTTTGAATCATTATCCTCATATTACGGAAAACTATCCCACACTTAGCGAACCGCTGTATACGAGACCCGTACGTACAGTGGTCATGCCTTCATTTCAGCAAATAAATGTGAGAGGCGCACTGGCGGTCATTTGATCGTCAGCCGCCTACTCGATTATGGGCTTTTACAAGCATTGTTATTTCAGTCTCACCAAGAAAATACCCCATAATCTTCTGTTTTCAATAATTCATTAACTTCTTTTTTGTCAAATGTTTCAGGATCAAATTCCCCTCCAAGGTATTCCATCATTTCATCATATTCTTCGTGTTTCGGATCTGCGATTATTTTCAACAAGTTCATATAACCCCAGATACCTCCACAATCTTCCGGTGGGCATGTGTTTTTTCCTTCTAAACACTGAGGGTAAACTTGATCGTTTTCTCCTTCAAGAACTTTTTCCAGTATGATCTCATGTTCCCACCCATCGCCAAAGTCATATTCATAAACAATTCTAGCTTTTTCCTTTTTCAATAGTTTATTAATAGCAATGGCCCTATAGTCAACATAAGCCAATTCATTATATTCATCAGGTTCAGCATAAAATGTTTTTTCGTCAATAAATTGATGAAGGTGAGAATTAGTCCATCCCATAACAGTCTGTATTATTTTGTGCAAGTCTGGTAAAAGCGTGTCGCTGCTGATCAAGATTCGTCGCCAGATAGATGGATTGGATTCTTTTAATGTAATCTTTAATTGGTAGAATTTCTTTTCTTTCATTATGGTATTGTTTTATTTTTCCCAATGCCACCTAATTGTTTATATAAGCAAATCCTTGTCTTTTTATTTCCTATAACTGGACGAAATTGTAGGGATATAAGCAAGTGTAAGGATATTCATGTTGCCTTATATTTTTTTTGAGTTGCTTTGTTGGGAAATCATATAACCAAATTTATTAAAATTATTTGAATTTTAAACTTTTATACGCATAATAAATGACCTATTTTTCCAATATCCAATCAGCAATATCCCTGATGACATATTCAGCCACATTACCCTGGTCGTCATAATCTTCAGGGATTCCATCACCCTCTATAAATAAGTGATTGACTTCTTTATACAATTTTAGGCTGACATTCTTATTTTTTGATAATGCTGTTATCCATATCTCGAAATCTTTTGTAGTTACCTGATAATCTTTCTCCCCCTGAAGGATCAATATTCTGACCAATAAGCTTTTGGCAACGGCTACCTGGTCATATGCTTTTAGATCAAGCCAGTAACTTGCGGGCAAACCCATAGGCAGATCAAAGGAAGATGTCTCAGCTGATAGATCTTGCTTTTTTACATTATTTACCTGAATTTGGAGATTATCCAACTGTATCTTTTCTTTATTGGATAAGCTATCATAAGTGAAGATGTATTTCATTTGATCAAAGATGATATCTTCAAGAGGCCTGGAATTCCCGGCCATAATAATGATCCCAGCTATTTCAGGGGCAGCAATGGCAATTCTGGGAGCGAGCATACCCCCTAAACTATGTCCAAGAACAAAAATTTTGCTGGGGTCAATATGTTCATTCTGCTTTGCAAGTTCTAAAGCTGAAAGAACATCTTCAATAGTCTCTTCTTTGACGGTAAGGGTGTTAAAATTGGCTGCCATTTTTTTGGGATATGCTTTCGTCCGTTTTTCATACCTGATTACAACAATTCCCGCAGAAGCTAAACCTAGAGCCAGATCCTTGAATGGCTTATTAGGGCCAACGCTTTCATCAATATCAAGTGGGCCGCTTCCATGCACCAAAATAACAGCAGGGGATTTCTCTTCACTAACAGGGCGTGTAAGTAATCCATTTAGTGTATAGTTGCCTGTGGTAATTTTAATTTTTTCTTCTTCGATCTCATCCACTTTGAAGTAGGAAGGGTATTTATAAGGTAGCTGTACTTTAGATGGTGCAAACCAAATACCGGCGGCAATTTCACTTTCTTTAAACACAATTTGAAGGTCCACATTCATTTTCTCGAAAATGCAGGTAATTACAACAACTTTTGATCCTTCTGAAGTGTCTGTTTTTATCTTAGTAGCACCCTTATATTTCCCAAATTTAGCGTTAAGCTGACCCCAGATTGTTGCCAATTTTTCAGCAGTAAGTAGGTCCTGCAATGATTCATCAAAGTGATGAGAGATTTGCTCAAAGGTGGCCATTTCAAAATGGCCAAGGATCGTTTTTGCAACCCCAACCTGCTTTTCTGTGACTTGTGCATACCCATTGAAACAAATAAAAATGAGGATAAGAGCAATTATTCTTTTCATACTTTACAATTATTGTGCTTGATTAAGTTCATGTTATGATAACTCCCTTATTATTTTTTCAATGATATTGGGGTAATGCTGATGTTCTAATTCAAGAACTTTTGAGGCAATTGATTCGGGAGTATCCTGAGTATCGATGGCAACTGATGATTGGAATATGATCTTACCTTCATCATAATTTTCATTTACATAATGTATGGTCATACCACTTTCCTCATCTCCTGATTCTTTCACAGCCTTATGCACATGCATGCCATACATTCCTTTGCCACCATATTTAGGCAGTAATGCAGGGTGGATATTAATGATTCGGTCAGTAAATGTTCTTAATAGATTGGCAGGGATAAACCATAAGAATCCTGCAAGAACTATGAGATCGATCTTCAACTCCTGCAGTTGGTCAACTATTTTCTCTGAGTGGTATAGATCTTCTTTGTTGACTATCATTGTTGGAATTGAGAATTTTTCTGCTTTTGATAAAACCCCGGCTTTTGGATTATTGCTGACCACCATAGTAATATCAGCCTCGTTATTGTTAGCAAAGTGCTCAAATATACATTGGGCATTGGATCCTGAACCGGAAGCGAAGATGGCTATTTTCTTTAATGATGATTGCATAGCTTCGAACAAAATTAAATTATGAACTCAGAAAAAGTAGATCACACTTCAAAGTTATGGTTTGGTAGCAAACATTCAAAGATTACCAGGCATTTCATGTTAATTTTGGTACAATGGTAGATCCTAAAATTGGAATATAGATATGGATCTATTACCATAAATCTTGATGCAATAAGATTATGTCAAAAAGTCGATTGAAAGAAGTATTTTTGTTTAATATGATTTTATCCACAGAAGTAAATTAATTCTTATTTTTAAATAGCAATATGAAAAAAGCACTTATCACAGGTATAACCGGGCAAGATGGCGCATATTTGGCTGAGTTTCTTTTGGAAAAGGGCTATGAGGTGCATGGGATCAAGAGAAGAAGTTCATTGTTCAATACGGATAGAATAGATCATCTATATCAGGATCCCCACGAACAAAATATTCATTTAAAACTCCATTACGGAGATCTGACAGATTCCAGTAACTTAATCCGTATCATCCAGGAGGTTAGGCCGGATGAGATATACAATCTGGGAGCGATGTCTCATGTGAAAGTTAGTTTTGAGACACCAGAATATACTGCTAATACGGATGGATTGGGCTCTTTAAGGATATTAGAAGCTGTAAGATTGCTGGATCTTAAGAATACAAAGATCTATCAGGCTTCCACCTCTGAATTGTATGGACTAGTGCAGGAGGTGCCACAATCAGAGACCACCCCATTTTACCCTCGATCACCATACGGAGTATCTAAATTATTTGCGTACTGGATGACTGTAAATTACAGGGAAGCTTACCATATGTTTGCTGTGAACGGAATTTTATTTAACCATGAATCTCCGTTAAGGGGTGAAACGTTTGTAACTCGAAAAATTACAAGGGGTGTGGCTCGCATTGCACTTGGCATGCAGGATAAAATATTTCTTGGGAATTTAAATGCTCAAAGAGATTGGGGACATGCAAAGGACTATATTGAGGCCATGTGGTTGATGTTGCAGCAAGATAAGCCATTGGATCTTGTGATTGCAACAGGGATCTCCACAACCGTTAGAGATTTCTTGAGAATGAGTTTCTTGGAAGTAGGGATCGAACTTGAATTTAAGGGAAAAGATAGCGAGGAGGTTGGAGTAGTAACAAAATGTAATAACAAAGCATATCAATTGAAACAGGGGACAGCAGTAGTTGCTATTGATAAAGATTATTATAGGCCAACAGAAGTTGACCAACTTATTGGTAACCCTGAGAAGGCAATGAAATTATTAGGTTGGAAACCAAAGTATGGTATTGGAGATATAATAAAAGAAATGGTGAATAGTGATATTGAATTATTTAAACGGGATAAATATCTGAAAGAAGGTGGTCACAAGGTATTGGATTATCATGAGTAGAATTAATTAAATGAATTTGTGAGTTGCCTGTATAGGGAAATAGTTTTTTGAAATCAATCAATGGATAAATCGAGCAAAATTTATATTGCCGGCCACAATGGAATGGTTGGCTCGGCAATTAGGCGCAAACTGATGGACCGAGGATATCAGAACCTGATCTGTAAAGATGGTAGAGAATTAGATCTGAGGGAACAGGATCAAGTGAGGACCTTCTTTAAAGAAGAAAGCCCTGAATATGTCTTTTTGGCTGCAGCCAAGGTGGGGGGAATTCACGCAAATAACACCTATCGTGCAGAATTTATCTATGATAACATCATGATTCAAAGTAATGTTATTCATGCTGCCTTTGAAGGTAAAGTTCAAAAATTATTATTCCTTGGATCTTCATGTATTTTTCCAAAATTTGCTCCTCAGCCTTTAAAGGAAGAGCATCTCTTATCCGGATTTTTGGAGCCTACCAATGAACCCTATGCAATCGCTAAGATATCAGGTATTAAAATGTGCCAGGCATATAGAGCCCAACATGAATGTAATTTTATCTCAGCATTGCCCACTAATCTTTATGGGCCAAATGATAATTACGATCCGGAAAATTCCCATGTACTTCCCGCTCTAATCCGAAAATTCCATGATGCTGTTATCAACCACAAAAACGAAGTGGCTTTGTGGGGATCAGGGTCTCCTAAAAGAGAATTTTTGCATGTTGATGACCTCGCTGATGCTTGTGTTTTCTTAATGGAAAATTATAATGATGAAGAACCCGTAAATGTGGGCTCAGGAGAGGAAATTACCATAAAGGAATTGGCAGACATGATCAAAGAAGTTGCTCATTTTGAGGGAAAAATAGTATATGATCCTACAAAACCTGACGGAACACCTCGAAAGTTGTTAGATTCGTCGAGGATCTCCCAGATGGGCTGGCAAAATAAGATAGATCTGAAAGAGGGTGTCAAAAGTACATTTGAAAATTACACCAGCCAATTGGAAAGAAATTGATGCAAACGATTAAAAAAATTTTCACTAGAGGCTTCAATAAATTTAAAAGGGTATTCCTACCTACATTTTCTATAACCCATCTTGAAGGATTAAAGAGAATAGGCACCGATTATGGGGGATGGGTAATTCCGGAAAATTTGTTGAATGAAGCTTCCATTTGTTACCTGGTGGGGGCAGGCGAGGATATTTCATTTGATGTGGGACTTGCTGAGAAGTATAAGTGTAATGTATTTATTTTTGACCCAACACCAAGAGCAAAGATACACTTTGACACCTTAATTCGTAGTACTGACCAAGAAGTAAAATTCCCTATAGACAGCAGCTCTTCCAATTTCTATACTATTCAAAAGGAGAATTTGAAGTTGTTACATTTTAACGAGATCGGTATCTGGGATAAAACAACGGAAATGAAATTCTACGCGCCGAAAAACCCTCAACATGTATCCCATTCGATCTTGAACATTCAAAAAACGGACGATTACTTTACAGCAAATGTGAAGAGATTATCAGAGATTATGAGAGAAAATGAGCATACTGAAATAGATATTTTAAAGATCGATATTGAGGGGGCAGAATATGCAGTACTGGACTCGATCATAGAGGATGGACTTGACATAAAGGTAATATGTGTTGAATACGATGAGTCATATCATCAATTTGATGACAAATATTTATTCAGGATACACAAGTCAGTGAGAAAAGTGATCAGATTTGGATACAAGATAATTAGTAGAGATGCACACCATAATTATACTTTTATCAGAAATGATGTTTACAAACAATTGAGTTAAAAACAAGCTTTTTTATGGCCTACAATATTTTGATAACAAGCGCCGGAACAGCTTCTGCCATTGGAGTGATCAAATCCTTGAGAATGCAAAAGGAGCTTGAATTAAGTTTAATAGCTGTTGATGCTGACAATTTAGCCCCCGGCCTGTTTTTAGCTGATAAATTCTATGTGGTTTCCAAAGTGAATGAGCCAAATTATTTAGAGGAACTTATCGATATAATAAAACGGGATTCCATTGATCTATTGGTGCCGATCTATTCACGGGAGATTGAATTTATCTCAACTCATAGGACCCAACTTGAATCAGCAACAGGAGTTAAATTGTTTATACCTGAAGCTGAAGCAGTCAGGACTTGTGATCAAAAAAGGTTGATGAATGATTTTGCTGATCAACTGAATATCCCTGTACCAACAATATATTCCATTGATGAGGTAAAAGAAATGGGCGAAAAAGCATTCCCCCTTTTTGTTAAACCAAATATGAGCAGCGGTACAAGAGGTGCTATGAAAGTTGAGAACATGGATGAATTGAATCAACAGATGTCATCAGATGAAGACATCATTATTCAGAGTTTTTTGGAGGGAGAAGAAGTAACGGTTGACATGTTTTGTGATAGTAACAATGATGCTCTGGTTATTTCACCTCGAACACGTCTGGTCACGAAAGTCGGGCAGACAATAAAGGGAAAGACCATAAAAAGCGATATATTTATTGAGCCCAGCAAAAAACTGAGCAAAGCACTTAAAATGGTTGGCGCTTTTAATATTCAGTATATGGTGAAAGATATCCAACTTACCTTGATTGAAATTAATCCCAGATTTGCTGCGGGTGGATTGATGCTCACAGTGGAAGCAGGTGCAAATATTCCTTTGTTGGTTGTAAAAAGTGCCCTTGGCCTTTCTATAAGTAGCGAAGAGTGTAAAGTTAAGACCGGACTGTATATGTCAAGATATTCTCATGAAGTATTTTTTGAACTTGATGAATAGTAGGATCAAATGAAAGTATTGGTAACAGGAGGTGCAGGATTTATTGGATCGCATATTGTTGATAGACTTCTCAACGATGGCCATGAAGTAGTAGTATATGACAATCTAACTACTGGCACTCTTGAAAATCTTGAATCCAGGAAAAATGAGATCCGGTTTTGCCAGGATGATATCCTGAATTTTGAATCCTTATGCACAGCTATGAGTGGTGTGGAGTTGGTTTCTCATCATGCAGCTCAACTTGAGATCTTTAGAGGAAGCGATGATCCTGAATATGACCTTGAAGTCAATACTAAAGGCACCTTAAACGTACTAAAGGCAGCTAAAAAATGTGGGGTACGAAAAATAATCAATGCTTCTTCAGCGTGTATTTATGGGCAGGTGGATGGATTAACTCCTGAGTCCCATGACCTATCTCCTAATTGGAATTATGGGGTAAGTAAGATCGCAGCAGAGAAATATTGTGATATTTATAGTGCTTACCACGACCTTCCGGTTGTCAATGTAAGATATGGGATCACTTATGGCGAGCGTGAGTGGTATAGAAGAGTATTGACTATCTTTATTAAAAGAGCAGCTTTGAATGAACCCATTGTTGTATTTGGCGATGGTGATCAGGTAAGAGACTTTGTCTATGTTGGTGATGTAGTAGACTTCAACATGCAGTGCATGAATAATGATGTTGCAAATGGTAGATCATACAATGTGGGAACCGGAATAGCCACCACCATTAACCAATTAGCTGAAAGTGTTGGAAGAGTTTCCGGGAATAATATTGAGATTGTTCATGAAGAAACTCCCGAGGGAGATTTTTCAAAACTTGTACCCGAAAAAAGAAGGAATTCAGAGGAGTTGAAAACTATGCTCCTGGATATTAGCAAAGCAAGATCTGAATTGGGATGGCAGCCAATGGTACCACTTGAAGATGGAATCAAAAGTGAGATGAGTTGGCTTGAAAATAATATGCATCGGTGGAAAAAGGTGCTTTATACAGTTTGATCACTAATGGAAAAGAACGAAAAAGATAAATTTCTAGAGAAATCTGCTTCTCTATACCATAACACAATAATAAAAGGTTGGGAGAAGTTATACAATAAGAAGCGTGAATACCTGTTTAACGCGCTAAAGAAGTACCATATACCCGGGATTGCACTTGAACTGGGAAGTGCTGATGGCATTATGACCACTAAGTTGTGTGAAGAATTCGAAAATGTTACTGTGGTTGATGGTTCTGAGATATTTTTAAAGCAAATAAAGGGATCTATTAAGGCGGAGAATGTATCACTTGTCTGCTCCATGTTTGAGAATTTCCAGGCCAATGAAAAGTACAACACCATTTTTATGACACATATTTTGGAGCATTTAGATGAGCCGGTCGAGTTGCTGAGGAGGTCAAAGGAATGGCTTGCTGACAAAGGGCATCTCTTGATCGCCGTACCGAACGCCAATTCTTTGCATAGGTTGATAGGAGTCAAGTTGGGAATGCTCTCAAAGAAAGATGAGTTGAATGAGCAAGACATTATATTAGGCCATAAACGAGTATACACCCCTGAGTTATTTAAAGAACAGGTATTGGAAGCGGGGTGGAACATAAAGTACTTTGGTGGTGTAATGGTGAAACCTTTATCGAATAGGCAAATAGAAAGTGAGTGGTCCGATGACTTGATTGATGCCTTTTTTAACTTAAGTGAAGATCTCCCTGAACTTTGTTCTGAGATCTATATTGTTGCTGAACAATCATGATATTTTTTTTTGACCTTGATGGCCCTATTTTAGATGTTTCTGAGAAGTACTATCGGGTGTATGCTGACCTATTGGCAAGTAGAAGTATGGGTGTCATCCCAAAAGAAGAGTATTGGGAGTGTAAGCGAGCTCAAATTCCCGAGGTTGAGATCCTCCAAAGATCAGGTGCGACATCATTATTTGAATGGTATAAAGAGGAGAGGATACGTATTATTGAAAGTGATGACTATATGAGGTATGATCGGCTGCAGGATGACTGCATTAAGGTGCTAGCTGATCTGTATAAGAAATATGAACTTGTGATATGTACTCTTAGGACAACTGCTTCCCAATTGGATAAAGAGTTGACAGCTTTCGATATTAAAAAGTACTTTGAAGATATACTCAATAATGAAGCCAATATTGTTCCCCGATGGAAGGTCAAATACAATTTGATAACTGGGAGGTTTGATGAGGAGAGGATAAAGGATGCTTTTTTTATTGGTGATACGGAAACAGATATTTTAGCGGGTAAGAATTTAGGATGTAAGACCATTGGGGTATCCAATGGAATACGCACCTTGGAAAAATTGGCACTTTGCGATCCTGATCATCTGGTGAATTCAGTTGGAGAGATATTGGATTTAGATATTTTTTAAATTTATTTTTGCATATGGCTATTCCTTTCGTTGACCTTAAAGCACAGTACATTTCGATTCAAAATGAAGTTGATAAAGCGATCGCTGAAGTAATTGATAATACATCATTTGTAGGTGGAAATTATCTGAAGGAGTTTGAAGCCAGCTTTGCAAAATATTTGGGAATGGAGCATTGCATTGGTTGCGGTAATGGCACAGATGCTATTGAAATTGCCCTAGTTGGATTTGGTATTACAAAAGGTGACGAAGTGATCGTGCCGGCTAGCTCATGGATATCTACTTCTGAGGCAGTAGGGAATGTTGGTGCAACACCAGTATTTGTTGATGTCCTTCCAATGTACTATACCATTGATCCCGCTAAGATCGAAGAAAAGATCACTAGTAATACAAAGGCAATTATTCCGGTTCACCTATTTGGATTACCAGCTGAAATGGATATGATCATGTCTATTGCTGAAAAGCATAATTTATATGTAGTAGAAGATTGTGCGCAAGCTCATGGCGCCCTTTATAAAGATAAAAAAGTGGGAACATTTGGCCATATGGCCACTTTTAGCTTTTACCCAAGTAAGAACCTTGGAGCATATGGGGATGGGGGATGTATTGTGACCAATAGTAATGATCTTAATGAATTGTTGAGAAAGGTCATCAATCACGGACAATCTATTAAACATAACCATGATTTTGAAGGGCGGAACAGCCGATTGGATAGTTTGCAGGCAGCAATTTTAAATGTAAAGCTAAAGCACCTTGACAGCTGGAATGAAGGGAGAAGGCAAAATGCCTTGAGATATGAAAGGAAACTGGAAGGGGCTAATTTGCAATTACCAATAGCTCCAATTTATGCAAATCATGTGTATCATTTATATGTTGTCCAAACATCTGAGCGTGAAAAATTAATGAGCTACCTTAAGGAAAATGGAGTTAGTACGGCCATCCATTATCCTGAAGCGCTGCCATTCTTAAAAGCTTATAAGCATATGGATCATAAAGAAGAAGATTTTCCGGTAGCTTTTGAGCAAATGCATAAAGTTCTTTCATTACCCATGTATCCTGAGCTATCTGAAGATATGGTCAACGAGGTTTCCAATGCTATTCATTCGTTTAATAATAATCAGTGATTAAATAGTTATGGGCCAGGAACTGGGATTAAAAACGGTTAAGAACTCCCTCTGGAATATTTTAGGATATGCAGTTTCCTTTATCCTGGGCTTCATCGTTACCCCATTGGTGATCCTCAAACTTGGTGTAGAAGATTATGGATACTATGCCCTGATGACAGCAATGATCGCACCTTTAGGCTTAACCGATATGGGATTTCGACGGGCGACCATTAAATACATGGCACAATATATTCACCAGGGAAACTATAAAGAAGCCGGAAAATACCTTCAAACCACGTTTCTGTTAAATATTTTTGTTGGCCTCTTTGGCATGACCTTAATAATATGGTTGGGCCCATATTTCTTT
>CAZNGA010000082.1:0-11592 GCA_964572485.1 uncultured Chitinophagales bacterium | reverse complement strand
GTGTTATGGTTACGCAACAGAGAGGCAGTGGTCAGGAAAAGAGCTATGCGCTCTGCGATTGGTTATGTGATCCCGGCTGCGCAAGGGATCATTACCCAGGCAATAATGCCATATCTGTTTGGTGTAGACGAGGTACCTTTGACATCAACCTTTATTGTTGCTTTTTCCATTGCAGTTGTTATTGCATTAAAAAAGTTTGACCTGTTTGTTTTTGATCCTCGTCACGTTGTTAAACAAATTGTTAAAACCATGAATGACGGTATTATGGTAGTTGACAACAACCAAATTATTAAATACGCGAATGATAAATTCCTGGAAATTGTAGGATACAAGGATAATGAACTTATCGATATCAACATGTCAGAAATATTACAAGACAATGACATAAACTTGATGATCCCGACCATTAAAAAAGAAGAAGTCCTATCTCAACCACTTGAACTTAGAATAAGGAAAAGATCAGGAACGTATGCTGATGTTTTGATGAGTGCTTCCCCTTATAAAAATTCAAGAGGCATGATTATTGGGTCAATGGGAATATTCTCAGATATTACTGAAATCAAAAGAGCAGAGATCATCAAGAAAGAAAGTGAAGAATTCAACAGAATATTATTTCAGCAATCTACAGAAGCGATCTACACCTTTGATCCCAAAACAAAGAAGGTGATAAATTATAATCCATCATTCCTAAAATATCTAAAGTACACTAAAACGGATGCAATACAACTCTATGCATACGATTTCATTAAGGATACAAAGAAGAATATAGATAAAAAAGCAGAAAAGATATTAAGATCAGGAGAAGTAGACTTGGGAGAGAGAACATGGATATGCAAAGACAGCAAACTTCTTACTGTAAATATTACTGCAAAAAAGGTCATCGATAAAGGGAAAGATGTGATCCTAATTGAAGCCAGGGATTTTACCGAATACAACAAAGCAAAAGAACTCTTGAAGCAAAAGAACACTGAATTGGAGAGTTTTATCTATAAAGCATCTCACGATATTAAAGGGCCCTTATCATCATGTATGGGATTGGTGAATATTGCTACTAGTGAGATCAATGATACTAAGTCTTTAGAATACTTCGGATATATTGGGGAGTCAATTAAGAAGTTAGATAAGATCCTTGAAGAATTAGCACAAGTTGCATTTATTAAACAAGGGACGATCGATCTTCAATCCATTAATATCAATTCAATGCTTGAAGAAGTTATTGATACTTTTAAGCACTATCCGCAATTTGAAACATTTAAGTTCAAGGTCAATTGTGAAAATGGGAATAGCTTTACAAGTGACCTAAAACTTATTAAAATTGCTTTAAGGAATTTAATTGAGAACTCCATTAAATACAGAAGGACCAATATGAAAGAAAACAATGTAGAGATCACTTTTTCTTTCAATGGCCAATCACTATCCATAGAGGTAAAAGATAATGGTGTGGGTATCCCAAAAGAAGCGCAGCAGGACATTTTCAATATGTTTGTCAGGGCCAATGAAGCGTCAAATGGATCAGGCCTTGGATTGTACATTGTCAAAAATGCCATAGAAAAACTTAAAGGGACCATTGAAGTTGAGAGCAAGGAAAAGATAGGTTCAAAATTTCTCATCAATTTACCTGTTGTTCTAAATTAATCACCCCTTGCAATTATTGAAATAATTATCGCTTATAAAAAACTTCATTCCCTTTTCTATCCTGGTCTTTGATTTTTCCACAAAATATCTACCAATTTCTCTTCTTCATAAAAGTATTATCTTTAAAAAAAAATCACTTCATTTATCGATATAGGTTTATGAAAATGTATGCGCTCCTTTTATTTCTTTTGATATCCTCAGTAACCTATTCTTTTGCACAAAGGGCTGTTGCACATCCATATAGTGGAGATCTGGCAAAGAAGTTTGGTGTAGCCATATATCCGGTAGGAAACCAACTTGGCTTTCGCTATAACCCATCCGACAGACTCGGAATTGAAACAAGGATCAACTTCAATGTTATTCAGGACAGTACCGTCTTTATTTATCCTTCTCTGAGAGGTGTCTATAGAATTGACCTAAAACAATATGCTAATTTTTTTATTGGCTTTGGTGTGACATCAAATATGCTACTCATTTATAATGCAGACAATTATCTTTGGGCTGAGCTGCCCATTGGAGCAGAAATATTTCCTTCTAATACGGTCCCAAATTTCAGCATTATTGTTGAAGCATCACCTTATTATCATATCAGCAACAATTCAAGTGACGCATCAGGGTTAACTGTCAATGCAGGAGTTGCATATTATTTCTGATTCTCTCAATCAATTAACCACTTACATTTATCTTCCTATTCATATATTTAATGGGATGTATGACTTCGCTTAAAGTAATATTATTTACTTTAGCATTTAGGTTTGCTATTATATGCAAAGTGGTTCAAATAATCTTTGAATAAATCTTCTATCGTGAAAAATAGTTTGCTGTATATCAGAAAACTTGTATTTCTCTTATTGATCTTTCAAAATTTTTCAATCGCTCAGGTCAATGATGAAACCACATCAGCGGGTACTGATAACAGTGATAAAGATTTTTCACTTTATGAAAAAGGCTTCTTACCTACCTTCAATTTTTCCTCAAATGAGTATAAATCCATGCCCCAAAATTGGGCAATCGTTGAGGATAAAAGGGGCATTATGTATTTTGGAAATAATGAGGGAGTTTTAGAATATGACGGAGTATATTGGCGTGTCATCAAGACTCCAAATGAATCAAGAGTAGTATCCTTAGCAATTGATGATAATAGCAAGGTGTATGTGGGGGCTTATGATGAATTTGGATATTTGGCTGCAGATTCTATTGGAAAAATGACTTATCATTCTCTTGTAGATCAATTAGATCAAGAGAATAAGGAATTTGGATGGGTATGGAGAACATATATTTCAAGTCAGGGAGTCTATTTCCGAACATTAAGGGAATTGTTCTTCTGGGATGGGCAAGAGGTGAAAGTTTGGGATGCAACCACTTCCTTTCAACTCTCAATTTTCATCAATGACATGCTATACATCCATCAGGATGAGATCGGTTTAACAAAAGTGGAAGGCGATTCAATAGTCCTCATTCCCGGAGGAGACTTATTTGCAAACAAGAGGGTTACCACATTGCTCCCTTTTGAAAAAGACCAGATACTCATCATAACTGAACGGAATGGGTTGTTTGTGTTATCCATAAATAATGAAAAAGATATTGTTGCTCTTCCAACAGAAGCTGAAGAATTTTTATTGCGATCCAGGATATATAACGGGATCAAATTAAAAAATCACTGGTACTCGATCGGAACCTGGGGCGATGGCGTAGTATTTATTGATAACAATGGGAAACTGATCCAGACCATTAATAAAAGTAGCGGTTTACAGGATGGTATCATTCAATACCAATATGTAGACAATAAGAATAATCTTTGGCTGGCATTGAGTAAGGGTATCTCAAGAGTGGAATATAACTCTCCAATATCTTTCTATAATGACAAGACAGGATTGGAAGGCATTATTGAAACCATTACTCGGCACAATGGAGTTTTATATGTTGGGACCCATTCGGGAGTATATTACCTGCCAAAGGAAAAGGGTGCCACCATTAGCAAACATGCTCTTTCCAAACTGGAGCTTTCTCATTTCAAATCTGTTAAAGGACATTCGATGGAATGTTGGGATCTTCTGTCCTTTACTAACCGGGATAACTCCATTTTGATGATGGCCATGAATGATGGGGTTTACGAATTAAATAGAAATGACTCTTCCATCTTTATTGCAAGATATTATCCGTGGGTACTCCATCAATCCTTATATGATCCCAGCCGGGTATTTATCGGCCTGGATGATGGTATTGCATCCATTTATAGGGAAAATGGGAAGTGGATCGATGAAGGAAAAATTGAAGTTATTGATGAGCAGATCCGAAACATAGCTGAAGATGGGGATGGTAACTTATGGCTGGGAACAGATAACCAGGGTGTTATACAATTGAAAACTCCCTCCTTTTCTGATCATAGGATATTAGATCCTATTGTAATAAAATATGATTCAACGCATGGATTGCCTGATGGCCCATATTTAGTGGAAATCGTTGGAGGCGACATTCTCATTTCAACCGGAATTGGTCCTTATCGATTCAATGATTCTAATCATCGTTTTATGGAAATCAATTCATTTGGCAATTTGTTTGAAATGAAGGACAGGGGTATTCACAGGATGAAAGAGGATAAAAGAGCCAATATATGGATGGTCACTTATTTGGATGAGGACATTGAAATAGGTATCATCCCCGGTGATGAAGGTTATGATAATGTATGGATCAGTACTCCTTTTGTGGGGATGTCAAAAGAAATAATCCAGGACATATATCATGACGATAATGACATCACCTGGCTTGGAGGGCCTGAGGGCTTGTTTAAATTTGATGCAAAGGTTAAAAAGGATTATAAACAAAGCTATCGTACCTCGATCCGGCAAGTGGTATTGGGTGATGATTCAGTAATTTTCTGGGGCACCTATGTTGACAAGAAACAGAAGATCTCCATGAACCAGCTTGAAATCTATAAACCCATACTACCCTATTCAGAAAATTCACTTACTTTTTATTTTGCAGCACAATGTTACGATGATGAATCGGCAGTTAGATATAAATATTTCCTGGAAGGTTTTGATGATGATTGGTCTGATTGGAAAGATAAAACCACAGCCACCCGTACTAATCTCCCCGAAGGGGAATACTTTTTTAGGGTAAAGGCAATTAACATTTTTGAAAATGAAAGCACAGAAGCTGTATATGAATTTACGATCCTTCCTCCCTGGCACAGGACAATATGGGCATATATTGGATATGTGCTCTTATTTATTGGCTTTGTGTATGGGGCTATTACCTTTTCTACCAGGGGGTTAAAGGCGATAATCAGAGAGCGAACTGCAGAGATCGTTGAGCAGAAAGAAGAGATAGAAGAAAAAAATCGGGATATCACAGATAGCATCAATTACGCTAAAAAGATTCAGGATGCCATGCTACCATCAAGCCAGGATATGGCTTCGTTATTTCCTGACAGTTTTATCTTTTATCACCCAAAGGATATTGTTAGCGGCGATTTTTATTGGCTTACAGAGAAAGATGGGAAGTCACTTATTGCGGTAGCTGATTGTACCGGGCATGGAGTACCTGGAGCTTTCATGTCAATGATCGGCAACTCCTTATTGAATGAAATAGTGAATGATAAGGGGATTTTGGAGCCGGCTCTCATATTGGACCAATTAAAAGAAGGAGTGATAAAAGCATTAAAACAAAAAGGAGAGACAGGTGAATCTCAGGATGGAATGGATATTGCTTTTTGCACGTTCGATTTGAAAAATAATGAAGTAGAATTTGCCGGTGCTTATAATTCACTTTATATTATAAGAGAGAATGTTATGGATGAGGTCAAAGCTGACAGGATGCCAATAGGTGTGTATGCCGGCACCGATCATAAATTCACGAATAATAAGGTTTCCATACAGAAAGGAGATATACTTTATTTTTTCTCAGATGGATTCACCGACCAATCCGGTGGGCCGAGAGGGAAAAAATTTATGCGGAAACGATTCAAAGAATTGATCCTGGGCATCCATGAAATGACCATGCCGGAACAGTTGGATCACTTATATACAACTTTTGAGGAGTGGAAAGGCGACCTTGAGCAAAATGATGACATTTGTATGATCGGGATAAAAGTATAATTAACTCTGAATAGCCTATTAATAGGGTATTTTATCTTTGATGAGGGTGACCTGTTTGTATCTTTGTATTTTAATGGGTTGCCAATCATGTACAATAGAAGAAAGAAAAACACATCTGGAAGCATAAGTATTCTTCAAGTACCACTATCCATACGTCTTTGCGAGGGAGTGCAACGACCGAAGCAATCTGTTTCATTCGAAGGTCATCTTTTTCACAAGCGGGGCATGCCTTTGGCAGACACCTCAAGCGAGCGTCCACGCTCGTTTGCAGACAGGCGTTAATGCCCGTTTGGAATATTCTGAAGATAAAAAGTGTAAGAATTTCATTTCTTGTTGGTGATAACACCAACAAGGGTAAAATAAATTCGAAATCCGCCCGCCTGTGTCAGTCAGACGTGCGATATTAATTCGGATTTGTTATTTCTAATTTCAGATTTTAACAATTTAGTTTTCAGAGAGGTCCACCTTAAATACTTCTCAATGCATTTTCAAGATCTGACACCAGATCTTCTACATCTTCAATCCCAACGCTCAGTCTGACCAAAGAATCAAACACACCACTTTTCTCTCTTTCTTCTTTAGGTATGGATGCATGGGTCATAGAGGCGGGATGGCCGATCAGAGATTCAACTCCACCCAATGATTCTGCTAAAGAAAATAGATTTGTGGCTGACAATACCTGCAAGGCTTTATCAATACTATTATCCTTCAATGTAAAAGAGATCATTCCACCGAAATTATTCATTTGACTTTTCGCAATGGAATGGTTTAGGTGAGTGGTAAGCCCTGGCCAATTCACTTTGTCAACCTTCGGGTGATCGTTCAAAAAATTTGCTAAACGCTCTCCGTTTTTGCAATGGCGATCCATCCGCACGTGCAAAGTCTTTATTCCTCTGAGTAATAAAAAGCAATCCTGCGGACCCGGAACACCACCACAGCTATTCTGGATGAAATGTAACTGCTCAGCTAATTGGTCATCTTTACAAACTACCAAGCCGAGGATCACATCAGAATGGCCTCCTAAATATTTCGTTGCAGAATGCACAACAATATCAGCTCCCAGGTCTAAGGGATTTTGCAGATAGGGAGTAGCAAAAGTATTATCCACACAAAGCAAAGAATTATTCGCCTTTGCATATTTTGCAACACCTTTTATATCAATGATCTTGAGAGTTGGATTTGTAGGCGTTTCAACCCATATCAATCTTGTATTCTTATTGAGCAATTTTTCGACATTCTCCAAATGGCTCATATCAACAAAATGGAATTTGATCCCATACTTCTCAAATACTTCTGTAAATATCCGATAGGTTCCCCCATACATATCATCTGTTGCAATAACCTCATCCTCGGGTTTTAATAACTTAACTACAGCATCCGTAGCGGCCATACCACTTCCGAAAGCAATTCCATGTTTACCATTTTCCAGGGCAGCAATATTGCTCTCCAAAACCGATCTTGTTGGATTTTGGGTTCTTGCATATTCATACCCTTTATGATTTCCGGGCGCTTCCTGAACATACGTTGAAGTTTGATAAATGGGAGTCATGATCGCTCCTGTTAATTCATCGGGATGAATTTTGGCATGAATAACTTTCGTTCCGAATTTCATAATAATTAATTGATGATTATTTGATTTTTGGACTTACTCTATATAACGTCCTTCAAAACAGGAGCAGTCCAAAATCATAACTTTAAAATTTATGTACTACTAGCCCACTCCTTAACTTAGGCTCAAACCAAGTTGATTTGGGAGGCATCACTTTTCCAGAATCAGCAATGTCAATTAACTGCTTAATGGTTACCGGATATAAGGAAAAAGCAGCTTTCATATCTCCACCATCCACTCTCTTCTCTAGTTCGCTCATACCTCTAATTCCACCAACGAAATCAATCCGCTCATCTGCTCTCACATCTACAATTCCTAAAACGTCTTCCATCATGTGCTTATGCAATATCGTAACATCAAGCACTTCAATTGGGTCATTATCATCGTAAGTTCCTTCCTTAGCAACAAGGTGATACCAATTCCCATCCAGATACATGCCAAATTCATGCAATGATGCGGGCTTCACGGGGTCCTTTCCTCTTTTCTCAACAGTAAAAGTCCCCCCTACTCTTTCGATGAATTCTTCAGCAGTATATCCTTTAATATCTTTAACAGTCCTGTTATAATCAATAATATGAAGTTGGTTGGCTGGAAATAAAACAGATAATGCAAAATTATATTCTTCATTACCGTTATGATTTGGATTTTCTTCTTTTAGCTGAGCACCCACTTTTGCAGATGATGCAGCACGATGATGCCCATCTGCAATATAAATGTAGGGTACCTTTTCAGAAAAGAGCTTGACAAGTGAACCAAGGAGTTCATCATTTGAAACTACCCAAAGAGTATGATGCACACCATCACTAGCAGTGAAATCGTAAACAGGAGTCTGCTGAATTTTAATATCATCCACAATGGCATCGATCTCATCCACTTCAGGGTACGTAGAAAAAACTGGGCCTGAATGTATTTGGGTAACATGCATATGAGTTATTCGGTCTTTCTCTTTAACGGGCCGTGTCAGCTCGTGCTTCTTGATGACATCATTAAAATAATCATCCACACTCGTACAGCAAACGATACCGGTTTGCTCCCACTCATTCATTTTCAATTGATAAATATACAGGGCAGCTTCACCCTCCTGAACCATGACCCCTTCATCAAGTGCCTTCGCAAAATTGCTCTTTGCCTTTTCATACACTGAGGCATCGTACACATCAACGGTCTCCGGCAAATCAATCTCCGGTTTGATAATGTGTAAAAAAGAATAGGGGTTACCCTTTGCTTCAATTCTAGCTTCAACTGAATTTAATACGTCATAGGGAACAGAAGCGACCTTCTCTTCAAGCCCTTTTTTAGGGCGGATTCCCTGAAATGGTTTAATTATTGCCACATTAATTTATTTAAAGAAATGAATGACCTTATCTGCTATTTCCAATCCTATTCTCTGCTGGGCTTCAATCGTTGCTGCACCGATATGAGGGGTTAATGACACATTTGGATGCTGAAGTAATGATACATTATTTGTAGGTTCCTCTTCATAAACATCAACACCTGCATACGCTACTTTATTTGACTCCAATGCTTTTAACAGAGCTTCTTCATTGACACAACCTCCTCTAGCACAATTAATGATGATCACATTATTTTTCATCTGGTCAAATTCCTTTTCTCCTATTACAGGTGTGTCTTCCTTCTTAAATGGAACATGAAGACTTATAAAATCACTTTTGCTCAATACTTCATCTTTACTGATCGTCTTAATATTGACGGAAGGTTCTGAATCAATCATTGGTAGCGCCAAAGTGATCTTCACATTTTCAATTCCCGGGTCACACGCAATCACATTCATACCTATTCCAATACCAATTCTTGCCGTTTCCTGACCAATCCTTCCGATTCCAATAAGTCCCAAGGTTTTTCCTTTCAATTCAGTGCCTTTAGCATATTTCTTTTTAAGTTCCTTAAACTGTTCCGAACCATGTTCCACCATTTGCCGATTTGAATCCGGCAAGAAACGTACCATACCAAAAAGATGAGCAATTACTAACTCCGCCACAGAATTTGATGATGCACCGGGGGTATTGATCACTTCAATTCCTTTTGATCTGGCATATTCCACATCGATATTGTCGAGGCCGACACCTCCCCTGCCTATCAATTTTAGGTTTGGACAATTATTGATCAACTCCTCTCTTACTTTAGTAGCACTTCTTACCAGGATCACATCGTATCCAGGCAACGCATTGTCAAGTTCTTCTTGCTCAACTTTTTCAGTATCCACCTGAAATCCGGCATCCTCAAGCTTCTTTTTACCAAGCTCATTAATGCCATCATTTGCTAATATTTTAATCATATCTAAGTATTTTCAAAAAACAAATTTTATCCATTTTCCTTTGCAAATTGCTGCATAACAGAGACCAAGACATCGACACCTTCTATAGGCAGGGCATTATACATTGATGCTCTAAATCCGCCTACAGATCGATGGCCTTTGATCCCAATAATATCATGTTCAGTTGCCAATTTCAAAAATTCCTCCTCCTTTCCAGGATTTGCCAAAACGAAGGGAACATTCATTAGAGATCTATCTGTTTCATTTGCAGTTCCTTCAAATACAGGGTTGCTATCGATCTCATTATATAACTTTTCAGCTTTAGCTTTATTAATGGCTTCCATTTGTTTCACACCACCTTCTTTTTTGATCCATTTCAGAGTTTGAAGACATGCATAAATTGCAAAAACGGAAGTGGTATTAAAGAGAGAATTGTTATCAATATGAGTCTGGTAGTTCAACAAGCTCGGGATCTCTCGATCGATGTTTCCCACAATATCATCTTTAATAATGACAAGGGTGATCCCTGAAGGGCCAAGATTCTTTTGTGCTCCAGCATATATCATTCCGAACTCAGCTACATTCATTGGGCGGCTGAGAATATCTGATGACATATCAATTATTTTCACAACTTCAGTTTCGGGGTAGTTCTTTACTTGCGTGCCATAAATGGTATTATTTGAAGTGATGTGCAGATATGAGGCCTCTTGAGGTACACTATATTCGGAGGGAATATAGGAGAAGTTCTTATCACTTGAAGAGGCTACGATCTCAACATTACCAAATAATTTTGCCTCCTTTATTGCTTTTTTTGCCCATACTCCTGTTTCCAGGTAGGCAGCAGTTGCTGTTTCGCTCAGCAAGTTATAAGGCACCATACAAAACTGCAAGCTTGCACCACCTTGGAGAAAAAGGATAGAATATCCATCCGGGATCACCATTAGTTCCTTTAGAAGAGATTTGGTCTCTTCCATGATCGCCATAAATTCTTTACTTCTATGGGAGATCTCAAGTATTGAGACACCAAGACCATCCAGGTCAATGACCGCTTCGGATGTTGTCTTCAATGTAGATTCGGGGAGAACAGCAGGGCCAGCGTTAAAAATGTGCTTTCTCATAACTCAAAATTTTATTTCAAATATTAGGAAGCAAAAATAAGTATTTATTTTGCAAAATTGAGCAGAAGGAATGCAGAATAAATAATTCAATATACTTCGTAAATTTTCACTCAACTTTAAGTTATTTTTACTATTAGGGAATTTTTTTTCCAAAAAGGTTGTGAGTTTATAAAATTACTATTACTTTTGTGGTCTTTTCCTATAAAAAATAATATTTTCATATAGGAAAAAAAACAGAAAGTTCTTTGAAGTTTTGGTTTAGAAACAACAGATACAGACGGTAAGAAAGTCTAGCGTAATTTATTTAAATTCTTATTACAACGGAGAGTTTGATCCTGGCTCAGGATGAACGCTAGCGGCAGGCTTAATACATGCAAGTCGAGGGGCAGTTCTAGTTTCGGCTAGAAGCGACCGGCGAACGGGTGAGTAACGCGTACGTAATCTGCCTTTAACTGGGGGATAGCCCCGAGAAATCGGGATTAATACCCTATAATACCTTGGAGTAACATTACTTCTTGGTCAAAGCTCCGGCGGTTAAAGATGGGCGTGCGTCCCATTAGCTTGTTGGTAGGGTAACGGCCTACCAAGGCAACGATGGGTAGCTGGCGTGAGAGCGCGATCAGCCACACGGGCACTGAGACACGGGCCCGACTCCTACGGGAGGCAGCAGTAGGGAATATTGGGCAATGGGCGAAAGCCTGACCCAGCCATGCCGCGTGCAGGATGACAGCCCTATGGGTTGTAAACTGCTTTTATTAGGGAAGAAATCTTTAGATTTATCTGAAGTTGACGGTACCTTTTGAATAAGCACCGGCTAACTCCGTGCCAGCAGCCGCGGTAATACGGAGGGTGCAA
>CAZNGA010000081.1:0-11678 GCA_964572485.1 uncultured Chitinophagales bacterium | reverse complement strand
CGTTTGGTAAGGTATGACCTTCAAAACGCTGACTTGTTATGGAGTTTTTCTTCATTTATTCAGAAATTTCTAATGTCTTTTATAGATGTCCTTTTGATTAAAAATCAACTACTGCATCCAACGCTTCGTCAGCGTCTTTATGAATAAAGTTAGATTGATAAGCAATAGTAGTAGTGACAGAGGAATGTCTGTATAGTTTCTGTAACATCTGAATCGATATTTTATCACCAGAGATATTACCAAAGGTATGACGTGCTATGTGCATAGTAAGTTTCTTTTCAATTCCTACCATTTTAACTATCTTTTTTAATAATTTATTGAGTTTTTCAGTAGAAGTAGCAATTCTCTTTTGCACTAGATATGTATTACTTAAATCCTTAACCTCTTTTAATTCCGGGAAGATCAGATCGTCAACAACCTCTTTATCTTGCTTGTATTGATCAAGAATCTTTGTTGCTTTATTTGGAATTTTTAATGAGCCTCCTTTGATATTCTTGCCCATAGTGTAGTGAAGGCGCTCGTCCTTGAAATCAGACCATCTTAATCGAAGTACATCTGATATTCTCATTCCAGCAAAATAGAATGAAAATAGCCAAATATTTCTTGCATGGTTTAACAAAGAGTTGGGATTTAGTTGTAGTTCTTCAAGTTGTTTAACTTCTCCTTCAGTCAATCCAATTTTCAATGAATCCGGGAACTTAATTCTGATCTTGTCTTTTCCAAAGGGGTAATATTTCTGATCTATAATTCCTTCCTTAATTGCTTGATTAAAAATGGAACGCAAGACAACCAAGTGATTAACAATAGTTCTTTCACCAATATTTCGTGTCCCCTTTAAGTAAGAACGAAAGCGATTTAGGAGTGGCACTGTGATGTCCTGAAAAGCAATATCTTCTCTTTTTAAGAAGTCTCTAAATCTATTAATCCGTGGCTGTTCTGCTGACAAACGATTGTACTTACCTGATTTTTTCAGATTGTTTATATATGATTCAGCTTGATTAAAAAAACCAGAGCTTGGGCTGGAATGTTTTATATATCTTCTCACAGACTGAGATGTGTTATTTGATTTCTGTGTTTCTACTTCAAGTAGTTTTTCGTTTGCTTCTGAAAGTTTTTTGATGATGAAATTGTTCAAACGTGCCGAATTGGGATGAGATTTCTTTACTTTCTGCTGTACCGAATCCCACTGCGATTCTTTTAGATTTTGCCCTATGTGTATAAAAGACGATTTACGATCTTTAGTTATTCTGATAGCCAACGGATAAGTGCCATTCTTGTTTATTTTCTTTCTTAATACTACCTTTACTGAACCCATTATTTGATTGGATTTTAACAAAGATAACAAATTGGTACAACATAGGTACAACAAATAACGGTTTTTTATGGTTTTTTATGAATCCAGCTAAGCCAATAACTATATCTATCTTGCTGATTATCAAACCATATAGAACCATATGGATACAAAATAAACAGGACTTAAAATCCTGTCGATTGTAAGATCGGTGCGGGTTCGATTCCCGCCCTGGGCACTCTTGGAAGTTTCTTCAAAAATTGGAGGAACTTTTTTTTGGAAAATAGTGAAACACATCACTTATAAATTAAAAAGGATGGATAGAAATTCTATTTATCTTCAATCAACAGATCACTTAGTAAGGTGTAAAAACAAGAAATATCCTGGAATCAGTTCAGGGCAATCTTTGATTTTGATGGATGGGTATCACTAAAGCCGGCAGGCACATTCTTGTTGTTGTTGATGGAATTGATCACCTTATCATGATATTTCTGATAATCAAGGTAATCTTCAAAGTCCTTTGACAATATCTCATTATCATTGCCATACCGGATCAAAATCTGGTAGCAGAGCTTTTCTGCTTTATAATAGAACTTCGTTATAAGAGAGTTAATTTGACTTCCTTTTAATTTTTGTGCCATAATAGTTGCACATTATTTTCTATTTAGACGCATTTTGATCATGAATGGTTGCAGAAACCACCATTTTTTTTCAAAAAGTTCAAAATAAAAAGGAGAGGATTTACTTGATCAGGTAGCTGATACCTGCATTAATTCCGAGTAGGAAGTTGTTTGATTTGCGATAATCATCCTTTACACGCCATTTTATACCATTGATATCGGACCCAAAGCTTCCTCTACCGCCAAGGGTTAAAAAGAAATGATCACTGAGATACATATCATAGTCCATTCCGAAAATTACACCAAATTCGTTGGTATCAAATTTATCTATTGAGCTGACCTTATTCCCTTGAATGGTGATATAAGCTTCTTGCAACCTGCCATATTCAACACCTAATATTATATTTCTGACAACAAGTCGCGAAGTAACAGGGGATATTTTGCTGAACTTATATTTGAGAAGTAGAGGGAACTTCACATATTTCAGGTCCACCTCTCTTCTAACCAACTCACGATAAATAATGTCTACATATTTTTGCCCTTGATTTGAGTTGAATATCCACTCCACCTGCATTCCGAATTTGGTATTGAAATCATAACCAATCCTTACGCCAAATGCCGTTCCAAAATCAAATTTATAAGCCAGCTCATATCCATTAAACTCATCGTAGGTATTTTGATTGACGATCCAGGTATTATTTAACCTTACCAATGGCCCAATATGTAAGCCTTTCATCTTGTAAGCAGGTGCATTCCTGTCAGGTTCTTTTAATTTAGCTTTCTTCAAATTTACCTCTTTGCTGCTTTGGCTATAAGATGTTTCGATCTTGTCAATGGTCATGATGGGTAATCGAGCACCGGAAAACTCATTATTATCACTTCGGTGATCGATGGTGAGTGCATCTAAAAGCACTTCATCACTAAAAGCGCTGACCAGGTTCTGACTTCTTAGGGGTTTTTGTATCTTATCCAGAGGCGTCATCAACTGAGTCTCCAACAAGATCGGCTCATCAATTGTCTTTTGGCTTGGTGTAGTAAGTGATGCTTTTAATGGAGTAATTGTTACCTCTTCCTCATTTCCTATCGGCCCAACCACATCCATTTGATGGGGAACATCATTTGCATCAGCCACCCAGCCTTCAATGGTATCGGCATTCAGTAAGGTGAGTGCTAATGAAACACTGGCAATAGCCACAAGAGGCACCAACCAGCCAGCCTTACCTAAAGATCCCATTTTTATAGGGGCAGAAATGTTCTCTTCAATATGATCCCAAATGGTATCATGAGGCTCCAGGTCAAATTGTCCGAGCTTCTTCTCAAAAATGCGATCTAATCTACTTTTATCAAGAAATGACTTCATGTTCCACTTTTTCTAATTTTCTAACCATCTTTTGCAGAATACTTCTTCCTCTTGCTAACTGCGATTTTGACGTGCCCTCTGAAATATTCAGCATTTTGCCAATCTCCTTATGAGAAAATCCTTCTATTGCGTATAAGTTAAATACCATTCGATATCCGGGTGACAATTTTTGCAATAATGCCAAGAGATCATCCGCACATAATTTTTCTATCACACTATTCTCTACCACTTCTATGCCACCATCATGAATATCAGAAATAGGATATAAACGAGTAGATCTACGGAAGTGCTCTAATGACACATTAATAAATATCCTCCTAATCCATCCCTCAAAAGACCCCTCATTTCTAAAGGTCCCAATGTTCTGATAAACTTTTATAAAACCCTCTTGCAATAAATCTTCAGCTGTATGTTGATCATTCGAATATCTTAATACAACCCCAAACATTTTGGGAGCATACAAACGGTATAGTTCTTTCTGAGCAGGACCATATCCTTTACAACATCCTGCGATCAATTCTTTTTCTGAAAGACCTTTGTTCACTTATATCCGTTTAGCAATCACAAAAATAAGATGCAATTTGAGGTTTACGGGTTGCATCCTGATCATTATTACTCAAATATATGAAAAATAGCAGAGAAAAAATGGTTTCACATCAAGGTGCGTTCTTTGAGAAAAACCAATAACTTTTGAAAAGCATCCGCTCTATGGCTGATCTTATTTTTCATCTCAATGGTCATTTCGGCAAGTGTCATATCAAATCCATCGGGTTGGAAAATTGGATCGTATCCAAAGCCCTCCCTACCCGACTTCTCTTCATTGATCATTCCGTTCAGTTGCCCTTCAAATAAATATTCCCTGCCATTGAATATCAAACATACGATCGTCCGAAAGCGGGCAACTCTGTTCCCTTTCCCTTCCATATTAGATAGCAATAGATCCATATTCCCTGCAGAAGAAGGGGTAATTTGTTCTTTATTTTCCTTCCCGGTATGGGATGCATACCTAGCTGAGTAAACTCCCGGCGCTCCGTCTAATGCTTTTACCTCCAGCCCCGTATCCTCTGCAAAACAATTTTCCTGTATGTGCTCATGCAAAAACTGGGCCTTCTGCACTGCATTCCCAGACAATGTTTCCTGAGTTTCGGGGATGGATAGATAGAAGCCAACATCTCCCGGAGCGATCACATCCACATTACTCCCCAGCAGATCCCTGACTTCTGACAGTTTATGTTCATTGGCTGTGCCGAAAACTAATCGTATCATCCTTCTTTTTTATTCTTAAACATGGATTGTAAGGCGGTCCAAAGCAACTTTTTCCTTTCCACATCCTCCTGAAGCTGCCCCAACCTGTGCGAAAACAATAGCTGAACTTCATTGAGATGGATCACCTGGTAACCTTTCACACTCACATTGAGTCTAAGCTTCTGCGGGTTGATCCCAAATAGGATCACGCTAGTGGGGTTAAATTTTCTTTGCAATACTTTAAATGAGCTGACCGGGGACTTACTGATATCAATCAAAGAAATATCATCCATGGTGAGGCCAATGGATTGAATGATCTTCTCAAATAGCCCTGAGGTTTCGGCTCCATTGATCTCTTCCTCAAATGAGGTTACAATGACCACAACTCTCTTATTGTTGCTCCCTTTTAGAAAGGAATGGGTATCCATTTCCTCCATGCTCTTTGCACCAAAATCCACTTCTTTCCCAGGTAAAATTATTTTGCTCATTTTCGTCTTTGTTTGTACCTAATTCCTTACAAATTTCACATTTATTTTGTATCTTTAAGCGATAACAGTAAAATATAATTTATTGTTTAAAATTTATGGTGACATGAAAGATTCATTAAGTATTGACATGAATTATCCTATTAATATAAAACCTACCCCTGAAACTAAGCTTTTAGATATGGATTTGGGAAGTATCCCATTTGGAAAATTCTATTCGGACCATATGTTTATGACCGATTATATTGACGGCGCCTGGCAGGAATTTAATATTGTTCCCTTCAATGATTTCCCAATGAACCCTGCTACCTCAGCTCTCCATTATGGGCAAGCGATATTTGAAGGCATGAAAGCCTATAAGGATCAGGATGGCCGCCCTCAACTGTTCAGACCAGAGATGAACATTGACCGTTTCAATCGTTCTGCAAAAAGAATGGCCATGCCAGAAGTCCCTGAAGAATTATTTATGAGTGCACTGCATGAACTGATCTACCTGGATCAGAGTTGGATCCCTACAATGGAGGGAAGTGCTTTGTATATCCGTCCATTTATGATCGCAACTACCCATTTTATTGGCGTGAAACCTGCTGAGCACTTCAAGTTTGTCATATTCACCTGCCCTGTTGGGCCTTATTATACACATCCTGTAAAGGTAAAAGTTGCAGAGAAGTATGTAAGGGCATTCCATGGTGGTGTTGGTTCTGCAAAAGCTGCCGGTAATTATGGTGCTACAATGGCTGCAGTCAAAGAAGCAAATGCGCAAGGATACGATCAAATGTTATGGATGGATGGTGAGGAGTTCAAGTATATCCATGAGATAGGGACTATGAATGTGTTTTTTGTTGTAGGCGACAAAGTTCTGACCCCTGAACTTAGTGATACCATTTTAGATGGTGTAACCCGTAACAGCGTGATCGAAATATTGAAGGAAAAGCAAATTCCAATTGAAGAACGTGCAGTATCCATAGATGAGATATACAGTGCTTACCAGGAAGGGAATTTAAAAGAGGTATTTGGTGCAGGAACTGCTGCCACCATAGCACATATTTCTGATATTGGTTACCATGGCAAGAATCTTGAATTGCCTGCATTAGAAGATAACGCGATCTCTAAGCAACTTTACAGAGAGCTTGAAGATATTAAGTGTTCAGTTATTGATGACAATCACGGCTGGATAGTGAAAGTGCAACCTACCAATTCCAATTAAGATACCTTTTTGTATTTAAAGGTGTGCAACGCCCTAATGAGATGGGTGATCTCAGTTATAGTTAGAAAACTAATATTGATAGCTCTTCCCTGTGTCTTTTCGCCATTGCTTCTTTTGTATAAGATGAGACTCCTGCGCAACCCCGCATATTTCTGCTGTATCTTATACCCTTCATAATCATTCTTGCTGATCTCCAAATTGCTGATGCCATTCTTCTTGAACAGCCCAAAGGAATCGAAGAAATTGAATGGCCTGAATTTTACAGAGATCATGTCGCTGTCATATTTGAAATAAAAATAGGAAGGGAAGGCAACAAACCTGGCAACCAGCCAGATGGAAAGGAAAAATAGTGCATAGACGGCAGCAAAATATTCTATGAAAATATTGTTCACAAAAAACCTAAGCAAAACCAGTATTGGCAACCCTGCAACAAAAAACCAAAAGAACTTATTAATGCTCTTAAACTGACGCTCATTTTCAATCACATTATTCATTTTCCCAATTGATAAGTTGCCCAAAATTCTGTTTACATTCGATAGATGATTTTATATATAGAAAGGTTGCATCAAGGGCCCTCATTTTTTAATATTTTCCACCTCATCAAGGAGTAGAATTCTGCAAGGCCCAATCCACATAGCAATTTGCCCCGATCATTCTTTTTCTGCGAGTCAATGAATCCATCCTCACCTGACCCCAATGGTTTCTAAAATTTGTAAATTCGTGGTAATGGAGCATTTGAAAATTGGGGCGAGATATGTAAAACACTTCCTGCAAACCGGGGGAAGGATACACCCGGAATCTGAACAGGTGCATCTCTTTATAAAGCATGTGTTACACAATACCGACCCCTCTCCTGATTTCGACACAATAGAAGCTGTTAGAAAAAAGCTGCTCACCTCAAACCAAGAGATCTCAATTACAGATCTTGGAGCAGGGTCATTGGCCAATCCCTCAAAAACAAGAAGTGTTCGAAGCATCGCCAGAACGGCTTCTACATCTCAAAAATATGGACGATTGTTGTACCATTTGATCGACTATTTAAAGCCGATGCAGATGGTGGAATTGGGCACATCATTAGGTATCAGTACCTTATACCAGTCCCTTGCTTATAGGGAAGGGCTACTGGTAACACATGAAGGATGTCCTGAAACGGCAGCAATCGCAAAAAAGAACTTTTTGAACTGTGGTGGAAATATTGAAATCAGGATCGGTGACTTCTCAGAAACACTTCCAAAAACCCTTCAACAGATGGGCCAATTCGATTATGCATTTATTGATGGGAATCATCAAAGAGAGGCGGTTCTCCATTACTTCGATCAATGCCTCAGATTCAAAAATGAGGGTACATGTATGGTCTTTGACGATATTCATTGGTCGGGGCCCATGGAAGAAGGTTGGAGCAAGATCAAAAGCCATCCTGAAGTGGGCTGCTCCATTGATCTCTTTCAATTGGGTATCCTTTTTTTCGATAGAAGTGAGCCAAAACACCATTATAAAATTCGCTATTAAGAGAATATGCAGAAAAAAGAAAAGTATACCCAATTATTGCTTCAAGTTGGCGAAGTGATCAAAGATGAAAAAGATATCATTGCCAATTTAGGCAACATCTCTGCTCTGCTCAAAGAGGCCTTTTCACACCATTGGGTTGGCTTTTATTTCAAAAGGGATGAGGAGTTGGTGCTCGGCCCATTTCAAGGGACTGTGGCATGTACCCGTATCCCCATTCCAAATGGTGTTTGCGGTGTAAGCGCCGCTAAAAAAAAGACAATAATCGTACCTGATGTCGAGGACTTTTCAGGCCATATTGCCTGCAGCAGTGAATCAAGATCGGAGATCGTGGTGCCATTGATCAATGGTGGCGAAGTACAACTATTGCTTGACATTGACAGCACACAACTCGATGACTTTGATGCAATAGATCAGCAGTTTTTGGAAGAATTGATGGCAATGATCAAAAGAGACCACTTCTCCGGTGATGATCCCTTATTGTGACGGGGAATAAACTGTTATCATATTATCATAAATATTGCCTGCAAAAATGATTACTTTTGTTTTTTTTAAGAAACTTCATAAATATCGAAATATGAGAATTAAAGCATCTCTATTAATAGTCACTGTTTTGTTCTGCAATTTTCTACAGGCACAAAATAGTCAGCCGACCAACATCTTTAAGACCACTCTAAGCAATGGTTTGCAGATATTGGTAATTGAGGATAAGAGTGTGCCACTTGCCACAATAGAGTTGTGCGTAAAAAATGGTGCCTATACAGAAACCCCTGAATACGACGGGCTTTCCCACTTATATGAGCACATGTTCTTTAAGGCCAATAAAGATTACCCCAACCAGGAAGCATTCATGGATAAGATCCAGGAAATGGGTGCCATATTTAATGGAACTACCTCAGAGGAGCGGGTCAATTATTTTATTACCGTAACCAACAATAATCTTGAAGAAGGATTGAAGTTCTTAAATACTGCGATGCGGTATCCACTATTTCAGAAAGAAGAGATGGCCAAGGAAAACCCTGTGGTTGACGGTGAATTTCAACGGGCAGAATCCAATCCATCCTTTGTCCTTTCCAACGATATGGATCACCAATTATGGGGCGATCTATATAGTAGAAAGAATGTGATCGGAGACCATGATATCATTAACACGGCTACTCCGGAAAAGATGCAGATCATAAAAGAGAAATTTTACGTCCCCAACAACACCCTTCTTGCTGTGGCAGGAGATGTGGATCATGAGGAGATCTATAAATTAGCAGAGGCGATCTACGGGGATTGGGAACGTTCCTCCTTTGAGCCCTTTGTAAAATATCCCATCCCTGAATTCAAGCCACTTGAATATTCATCCCAATTCGTTACGGTAAATGAAAATGCGCAGGTTCCGGTGATCATGATGGCTTATCATGGGCCCGACATGAGGAACGATATTGAAGCCACTTATGCTGCAGATGTTTTCTCTTTTATCCTGTCTCAAAATTCATCTAAGTTCCACCAGGAGATGGTTGAAACCGGCCTGACCCAAGGGATATCTGTTAACTACCATACATTAAGATACATAGGCCCTATCAGCATATTTTTGGTGTTGAAGGACCCTCAAAAGCTGGATGAAGCCTTAAACAAACTTTATGAGCATATCGATCAATGGGATAGTGACGATTATTTCACAGATGAACAAATACAAACCGCCAAGGATCTTTTGGCTGTAAGTGATGCATACAATCGTGAAAGGTCATCTTCCTTTATCCACACCTTGACCTTTTGGTGGGCTTCTGCTGATATCGATTATTATTTGAACTACATTGACAAACTCCAGGATGTGACCAGGGAAGACATCAAAAGATATGTGAGGCAGTACATAAAAGGAAAAGTTTTTTGCTCAGGCCTACTCATCAATCCAATGCTGGAAAAAGAGTTTTCATCAAGGGATGTCTTTACCGATACTAAAAAACCTGAGGAATATTTCATTGACTTCGAAATCAACTCAGCAACATTGACTGAAAGCGGAATACAAGAGCTAGCATCGCTGGTGCAGTGGCTTAAGATAAATCCTGGCGTTACCATTACAATTAATGTGAATGCAGGTACTTCAGAGGTCAAAAAAATAAAATTATCCGCAGAAGATATTGCACATTATCCAAACATATCTGAGCTGGGAAAGAAGACCACATTGCAAGATGCCAGGTACATCTCTATTAAAAGTAAGCTTGCAGAAGCTGGGATCAGTGCCAACAGGGCCAATGGTAAATTCCAAAGGATCAACAATATAACAGATGTTGTAAAAAATACCAGAACCACTTTCTCTATTCTAAAAAAATAATTATGTCTAATTTAAAATTACTTCTTCCGATGCTAGGTCTGCTTTTCATTGTAAATACAGTCAGCAGTCAGACTACCCCAAAAACAACTATTGAGGAGTTCACTGTTGATGGGCTTAAAGTGATCCTTAAACCGGCCACTAATGAAGTGATCAGCTTGAAATTATTTATCCAGGGCGGTACTGAAAATTATCGTAAATCCCAGGAAGGTATAGAAGCTTTAGCACTGGCGATCGCCAGCGAGGGAGGAACTAAAAATTATAGCAAAGAAGTCTTTTTAGGCACCTTAGAGCGGTTCGGATCATCCATTGGCGCGAGTACCACTTACGACTATGCTACTTTCACCCTTCGGTGTGTGGTAAGGAGTTGGGATGAGACATGGAAATTGTATGCAGATGCAGTAATGAATCCTACTTTTCTTGAAAAGGAATTCAATTTGAGCAGGGATCAACTGATCACAGGGGTTAAGCAATCAGAGGGCAACCCAGACTCAAAATTACGCGACCTTGCCATGGCAGATGTTTTTGACCAGCACAATTACTCAAAAAAACCCAATGGATCCGTTGAAAGTTTGGAGAAGTTGACCCTGGAAGATATAACCTCCTATTACGGTCATTTGATCAACAAATCCCGCAGTATATTAGTTGTGGTAGGGAAAGTCTCAAAAGAGGATATCACAAAAAAGATCAAAGAGGGATTTGAGGGGATGAAACAAGGGAAATATGACCAGCAGGTATATAGACCTTTGAATATTAAGGTCTCCTCTATAAAATATGAAACTTCAGATATTGCTACGAATTACATTCGCGGCATTATGAATGGACCGGATATCAAATCCGATGATGCGATCGCTATGCGAGTTGCCTTTTCCATTTTTAGGGACAGGCTGTTCGAAGAGATCAGGACCAAACGAAACCTCTCCTATGCGCCCAGTGCATTTTTCTCTACCAACCGAACCACATATAGCGGTGTATATGTTTCAACAACAGATCCGGATAGTGCACTTAAGGTAATGCTTCGGGAGATCAAGAAAGTGAAAAAGGAAGGATTTGAAAAATCAGAATTAGAAAATAAGAAGGGGCAATTCCTAACTGGCTTTTATATGGGGCAGGAAACGAATAGCTCACAAGCCACCTCTTTAGGTGTGAATGAGATGAGGAAAGGTTGGGAAAATACGCTGATCTTTGTAGATAATGTTTACTCGTTGTCCCTTGGTGATATTAATAGGGTATTTGACAAATACACCAAAGCCATCAAATGGTATTATTTAGGCAATGAAGAGCAGCTTCCGAAGACCATACATTTAGAGAAGAAGATCAATAGGCCTTATTAGTAAGGGAACACAATTCGGTCCACCACTTTCCAGCATCTGATGGTATCTCACCTACCTTTGGGTGTAACTTTATCGTGAAAACTGTTTCATTAGAATCCTATAAAAAATCGTAAATTGCTTGTGGGGGTGAGCGTAGCTTCCCCCGAGGGAAATGAGTTATAAAAAAACAGTCTCAATGACAGCTATACTACCGATCTGATCTCTCTCAATTACCGATCAAAATACTCTTTCAACAACCTTGCTTTATCTGCATCTATTCTCCTGTTTTCCGCACTTTTGATTAATTGGTTCTGAAAACCTTGATATTATTGAA
>CAZNGA010000080.1:0-11756 GCA_964572485.1 uncultured Chitinophagales bacterium | reverse complement strand
CTTATCTCAATTATTACACTTTTTGGAAGTCAATTTATTCGAGCAAAAATCACTAGCTTCGATATTCTGCATGAATTCGCGCCGTGTCTTGGCAGAAAATATTATTGGCGATAAGCAGCTGAAATTATTTGAATTTTAAAAGTACAGCAACGAGCATGGCGTATAATTACTAGTAGCAAATTGATAAGTTAAAAATTTTCCAAAATTGCAAGTTGAACGGGTAGTAAATCTTTATCTTGTTGATATCATTGCACTATTATTCGGACAGCAATGATAGCTTGTATAAATTTATGGGCCGGCCCCTCAAACTTACAATTACATGTTGTTTCAAAGGCGAAAGTCCGTATTTACCATAAATAGTTTCAAAATCTTTCATAGAGTAGGAATAATTCTTGTAAACGAGCTTGTTGGGATTAGGAAAACGCTCTTCGCTTGATATAAATACATTTCCTTTAAGCATCCTTTCATTTAGCTTTTTGATTATGGCCTCTGTTTTATTTTTATTGTTACGGATTATTTGATCACCCAATGTAAATATCTCAACTTTAATACCATGATACATTTTAAGAAATGGAAGAATTTCAGGACAATTAATAAGAAGCAGATCGCCATTAGCGAGTCCATTTTCCAGCAAAGTATTTGCTACATTGCGTGCATCGTTACTCTTTTCCTTAGAATTCGGATAAATACTGAATGTGAAATTAACCATGAATATTACTAAAAGACTTATTGCTAGAACCAGAAAGTTTTTACGTAACGGATTGATGTTGATTCCGATGAACAAAAACAAAGGAATAATTAATGGAAACCATGCTTCGGGGTCTGAGGGATCCCAAACAGCACCTAATATGGCTGAGGGAAGCATCCACAAAAACAGCCCAAATCCTAATGTCGAATACCTTTTTAGGTTTTTACGTAATCCACTTAACAGGAACAAAAGACCGGAAAAATACAAGGAAATCATCCCAAGAGTAATAACCAATCTGAAATCAATGGTTTGCTTTCCGACAAATAAATTAGAGAACAGTTCTAATGGAAAGAAAGATCGGATCACCCCAACTATGGAACCAAACAGCATAAATCTGAGGCCACGATAGCCAAACATTTCCGTGCCGTTGGTAGATATTGTGGCCCATCCGAAAAAGTCACTGGGATGAAAGATCGCTTCTTGCGACCATGCTGCAAGATAATAGACTGAAAAACATATGGATCCTGAAATCCCAAGATATGCAACGTATCTTAATAAACGTCGTTCCTTTAAAAAAAAAGGTACTACACTGATAGCTACAAAAACTCCGGTCTGATGAAAAAATACCGCAAGAGATGTAGTTAAAGATAGGAGCAATATTATATTCCATCCAGACTCAATATGGAAGGCTGTTAAATAAAAACTCAATGCAAAGAATAGAATGGAAAGATGATATACCTCAATCGTAACGGCATATTTCCAAAATGCCCCATTGAACCCGATTGAGAGACTGATCAAGACGGAAAGAAAGGCAGATATTCCAACCTTGCGAAGGAATTGATAACTTACTAAAACGATCATTCCCCCCACCAGAGAGTTAAGCCAGATCAATATGTCACTTACCCCGTAATTTAAGGGATTTATGAATTTATATAATAGATATCCTAATCCATTGTACAGAAGGTGATGAGGATGAAATAGATCTTGACCTTCACGCGCACTGTAGGCAAAATCCAATGAATCTATGCTAAATTTTTTATTCGGCCACAATAGATAGATACCCACTGTTATAACAAGCAGCAGGGTCGATATCAAAACGTCCTGTGAGGGATGTGTTTTCGTGTTTGTCATATTCTTTTGTAAATTATGTGAAATAATGCTATAAGAGTAAGCCTTCTACTATAAATACCCCAACCCGCGCAGCCTATCTTCAATCACCTGAGTTTCTTCTTGGGAAAACTGGTGACTATCCAAATTCTCATACTTTGATTCAGTATCAGAATATTTAATTTCATTCGATTTCAAATAGTCATCTTCAAATGCACATATTAAGATTTTGCCATCCATATTCTTCGATATGCCGAGTCCCAATTTGAACAGTATGGTTGGAGTAAGATCCGTTATATGTGCCCCTTGAATTTTCTCTCCTTTTTTAATACCCTTTCCATTTAAAATACAAATACCATGTTTATTATGCTCCCCGGAAATCGTTTGAGATGTTTCTTTGCTGTCCAAAGTACCTATTAAACTATTCCCTTCGAAAGCAAATGTATTTTGAGTCCGATAAGCATTATCTTTCCATTCAACAACTATATCCGGCAACTTATTACTTGCAGACATTGCAGCCAAATCTTCCTTTTTAAAAGCGTTCTTAACAATTACTTCACCGGTCTCCGGATCTCTGATGCTTTTTACTAATTCTACAATGCGGTCTCGAAGCAATTGGTATTCATCTCCGTTTTCAACAATTCCATGAATCTCACGTCCTTTTAAATTAATCCATATGGTACTAAAGATTTCCACATGCTGGTCGGAATAAGCCTTTGTTGAAGACCAGTCAATATTATCTACACGAGAAGCTAATTGCATTCTATCTACAAGAGAACGAAATCTGCCCCGCAAATAATGCCTTAGTTTAAGCGGTGTATATAATTGCAGTTTGTTAAGTATATAAGAATTCAAATTAAATCGATTGCCCGTGTATTGTTTTTCCTTAAATGCCAGGAATCCCTTTGATAGAAGCCAGCTATTCAAATCAATACATTTCACCGGTGCTGGCCCAAATCCATGATCTGACATTATTACAAGGGTGGTATCATCATCAAGTTTATCTGACAATTCGCCCACAATCTCATCCAACCTTTTGTATACTGAAGATATTACATTTCCATACTTTGTTGCTTTCTTTGAGCTATAATGGGGGTGCGTGTTGTCCATATATTTCCAGAATCTATGCTGAAATCTGTCGGCTGCTGTAAATACAACAAGGAAATAATCCCAATCATGCCTTTCCATAAGATACTTGGTAGTTCTTACTCGCAGTTCCAATGTATTCATAACTGCCTTAATAAATCTCCGACGTTCCGTATCGCTTCTAATTCTTACCAGATCAGCCAATTGGGCTTCGATTTCATAATCTCCTACTGCTTTATTAATTTCCTGATATAACCCCTCGGGAAAAGTAAATATCTTCTTCCTGCTTGGTGTATCCATCCCTGAAATCATAAAGCCATTAACCTCTTCCGGGGGATAAGTCAGCGGCACATTTATAATACCAACCTTTTTACCGTACTCAGAGAGAATATTCCATATGGCCTTACATCCTCTTGATTTTCGATTCATCAAATATTCTTTTGTCTGATATCCCAAGGCTTTAAAATGAAGTATCCCATGCTTACCCGGATTTGTGCCGGTGACAAAAGATGTCCATGCCGGTGCGCTGTTGGTTGGAATAGTGGACTCGAGTTCACCATAGGTGCCTTCCTTCATCATTTTAGCCAGGTTGGGTAGTTTCCCCTCCCTTGCCCATGGCTCTATAAGGTCAAAAGTTGCCCCATCAAGACCAATTACAAAGATCTTTTCCTTGTTCGCTATCTTTGAGTCACGACAATTTGTAGGCTGGACAGACATATAACAGCTTCCGTTCGGACACCAATCACCTGATTCTCATTCTAAAAGGCCTTCATACTTTAGGCGTCTTTTTTCAGCAATAAGTTGTTTGAATGAAATCATCTTATAAAACAGCTTTACAGTATTACGCAGCATAGTTCTTCGAAATAACTTAACCACTAACCGATGCGTAAGAAATTTAAAAATGCCATCAGGCAATTGGTGTCTGGAAATATCAATCATTAAATTAAGATAATTGTTTGATTGCTTTCGTTCCGCAAAGTCCTTGCGATAAACATCTCGTTCATTTTCCAATAAATTATCTTCTCTCTGCTTCATATAAAGCTCAGTACCCGGGAAAGGAACAAGGGAATATATACGAATTTTATAGGGTCTTTTTATCCGTTTAATCAGTGCCAGTGTTTCTATGAGATCTTCATCAGTTTCATAAGGATTATCAATTAGAAAATCGTAATACGGGAAAACCCATCTTTTGTATCTGTTAATCAATCCTAATGTTTCTTCAACACCCTTATTAACGCCAGTTCTCTTATACATCTCAATGGTTCTTTTACTTCCTGTCTGAATACCCACGGAAAGGAACGACAACCCCGCTTCAACGAGATATTCCATCTTTTTCTCAGTGATGGTCGCCGGGCTTGTCAAAATATAAAATGGCTTGTTGATCTCCTCCTTATATTTTTCACTGAATTCTTTAATATAATTCTCTGGTGCAAGCATAAAACAATCATCACAAAAATGAATATCAGTAAAAAAAGAAAAACGTGCTTTAATTGATTTGAGTTCAGCAATAATATTATCAACACTTCTTCTTCGGAGATATTTTTGTCCGGCATAGATTTCTTTCAATTGAGGACTTCCACAATAAACGCAGTTATAGGGACATCCTCTGGTGGCGATTATATGATAGTCAGCGATACCCGATCCTATTCTTTGTTCCATTCCTGGAAGACCACGATTGAAACTAGGATAGGTAGCTCTCAAATATTTTTCCAGGAAGTCTTCAGTGAGAAGTTGGAACTTATCTTCCTGGAGAATATATTGGGAATTAAAATCGTAATCTGAGAAAGGAATCTCATCAAGATTATGAATTAAGCACCCTGTTGAATTTCTTTTACTTTTGTCCTTTATCCACAGACCTGGAACATTGGAGTAATCCTTACCCACGTCCATCAGTTTGACTAATTCCAGTAATGTATTTTCTCCCTCACCGATACAAACCATGTCGGCAAATTCCAGACATTCTTCAGGGCAAACGGTTGGATGAAAACCTCCCCAAATTATAGGTGCTTTGATCCTTTTTTTTAACCTCTCCGTCACCTGGATCGAAGCGTCCAGATCCCTTGAAATCAAGCTCAAACCAACAAGATCCGCATCCATACAAAAATCGGTTATCCTGTTCAGAGTTATTTTATCATACTTAGCGACAAAGACGTCTTTATGAAAACCTCTTCTTTTTGTTTCAGACCTCATGTTTGGAATAAAAAGAATATCAGCCATGTACCCTTTTTTCTTAAGCAAAGTGGATAATATTCTGATTCCAATAACATCAATAGCAAGCCCTGGGGCTATAAGGACGATTCTCATATTATTAACTTACCTTTTGCAAATTCATCCCAGAATAACCAATGATAGGGATATTTTTTTACATATTTTTCTAAAACGGCAGCAAATGCTTGTGTATTCTTCTTTATACCTTTCTCCACATGTCCACTGGCAAGAATATTAAGCGGCCTTTCAATAATTGTTTTATACCTGCCTTTATCGACCGGAACCGTAAATACCGGTAAAAGCAAAGCACCTGTTCTTTTGGACAAAGAAGCCGGGCCTTCAGGAAAAGCAACCGTTTTTGACAGAAAAGAAACAGGACAATATTTTCCGATGAATCTCCCCCCTCCGATACCATCACCGCTTATCATCACAATACCGTTATTCTTCAGTTGGCGGAAAATGGGACGCAAAAAGGAATCGGCCATTATTATATTTACCTGACTCCTCATCTCAAGATCAATCTTTTTGCGCTGCACAATCCTTCCAAAAGAACTCAAGTGATTTCCATTTGGGTGATAACCAATCTGGATAACAGGGAATTTCTCAATACTTAAATGTACCAGAGGAAGCTGGGTTGGCCCATAATGACCGTGGAGGATTATACAACCCTTTCTACCTGAAATTACTTTTTCAAGGTTTTCCATTCCCTCGAAAAAATGGTATCTATTGATGTTGTTTTTATTGAATTTAGAAAATAAAAATGCTAAATATTGATTCGCAAAATGGTTTTCTATATTTTCAACAATAATCTGTTTCAAGGTAAGGGACTGTTCGAACAGATCGAACACGCTAGAAATATTTTTTTCTAATTCTAAAACCTTCGACTTGCCGCAGTAGCTATATAGTTTTCCCATATATTTCATGAGAAATAAATCTTTACCTGGCGGTAGTTTTATTATTATCCATTGCAAGGGAAACCACACAAATAACCTGCCAATATCTTTTAGTAAACTTTCTTTAATGACCAACTGTCATCTCCCTGAATTAATATTATCCCACGCTGTCTTCATCCTCCATGTTAATCGGGTAAAATAGTCTAAACCACTCACAACATATCTGATTGGCGGTGGATTATAAAATGTGGATTCCAGAAGATCTGTGTTTCTAGTGATAAGACCTTCCTTTAAGGACATTTCGCCTATTTCGGTGTGTGGATATATACGAATCGGAGTGGTCATCAGCAAATTATGAAGCATGAAATTGTTTCCCAATGCTAATCTTGCCTTAATTATAAAAAATAAGGTCTTAATAAGCGTGAAAACGGTTTCTCCCGGTGAGTTAATCATGAAACTGTATTCGGCCTTCATGTTTACTTTTTTTGCTAATATATAAGTCTGACGTAAATCGCGCGCGGAGATATTTTTTTTTAGTGATTTTAGAACATTATCTGCTGCTGAATCGGGTGAAAAACTTAAATAGGCGCATCCTGCAGCTTTAACCACCTTCAGAAATTCCGTGCTAATATATTTTTCATTAAAAAACGCGGTCCATTTAAGAGAGAGGTTTCTTCTGATCATTTCCTGACAGATTGCACTTGCGTGATCCATCGGAATATTGAATATCTGATCAACAAATGAAAATGTCTTAACCCCATCATTTTCTTTCAATTGCTCTATCTCATCCACTATTTCTATCGGATTTCTGAATCGCAACCGTTGGCCGATTAAATAACGATCGGAACAATGAATACACCTTAAGGAACACCCTCGCTTTGTCTGTACTCCTATTGAAAAAGGTATTTTGGTATATTCTTCTATGGCTACTAGGTTTCTCTTTGGATGGCATATTTTGTCGGCCGGAATCCATTTTCTTTGGCCAGTATAAACTGTATTTCCATTTTCTCTGTAATACACACCTAAAATTCTTTCAGGATTATTAAGACAGCTTAAGAGTTCAGGAAAAGTATATTCTCCTTCTCCAAATATAGCAAAATCTATCTCGGGACATTTTTCCATTATTTTATCGATATATAGTGATAAAGCGGATCCTCCAGCTATTAGTATAACTTCAGGTAATGTCTTTCTAATAATATTGATAGCTCTTTTATGGGGATCAAAAGATGAGGCATGCTTCCCGGGATTAGCTACCTTGATGTTCCTCAATGAAATACCTACTACATTTGGATTAACCTTTATTAGTTCTGCCTGCAGATCGTTATATGGATCTATGGCCGTGTTCATATCAAAGAGACTGACTTCATTGTCAGCTAATTTTGATGCAACATAACACAATCCTAGTGGAAAGATAGGCGGTTCGCCGGTCATTGTATAGGACTGAACCAATAATATTTTCATGCTAACTTCTTCTCCTCACGAATCACTTATCTAATTTTAATATTATGCTTTAAGTCCTTTAAAATATAAAAAAGAATACCAAATAATTTATTCATCATTGCAGTCCGAAAAAAACGGACAATCCTTTTATTAATCAATACTTTTAATAAGCTTTTTGGTGTGTTAATATTAATCAAATGAAACATGAAATTTAAATAATTTACTCCTTTATCATAATACCATTTTTTATACACGTCCTCTTTATCATCTTCAATGATGCCATCTATCTTGGCTTTTTCATATAACTCAGTTCCTGGGAAGAAGGTGAGTGAATATAGTTCTAAATGAAAGGGCCGGTGAATTTCTAACAAAAGATTGAGTGTTTCGATGACATCTTCGTCTGTTTCATACGCATTGTCGAGTATAATATCATAAACAGGCTTAAGCATTTTGTCTTTATAATTGTTCAATATTTCTGTAGCCTTGATAACGCTGAGATTCGAGGTATTCCTTTTATACAAGGCTAATGTTTTTTGACTCCCTGATTGCAGGCCCATCTTAATCATGGTCAAACCTGCATCTACCAATATATCCATCTTCTTCTCACTCACGGAGACGGGTAAGGTTAAACAGAAGAAAGGAAGTCCTATCATTTTTTTGTACAACGCACACATTTTTTTAAGTTCATGATAAGGTATTGACATGAGGGAATCATCTGAAAACCATACACCTGAAATAAATGGCAGTTTCTTTTTAATATACAGCAACTCATTTATAATATTTTCGTGTCCCCTGATCCTCAACATCTTTTGGCCTTTGTATATCTTAAGAACGGCATTGTTACAACAGTAAGTACATCGGTAAGGGCAACCTCTTGTAACCATAGTCTGATAACAAGTGAGTTTCAGCTTTTCCCCTATGGAAGCCATGCGTAAATGTCGCTTCATAATCACAGGATCTATCTTCTGAACTATGCCATTATCCAGAATGAATTCATCTTTCATATCATAATCAGGAAATGGCAGGATATCCAATTTATTTAAAAGTGGACGTATGGCATTTTGTATTACTTTCCCCTTAGTCTTAAACCAGATATTCCTGGTTGCCATGTAATTAGTACCCTTTTCCAATCTTTGAACCAGGTCCAAACAAGCTTCTTCCCCTTCACCAATACACACCATATCGGAATAATCTAGACACTCCAAAGGTTTAATAGTTGGATGAATACCTCCCCATATAGTCAGCGCCCTGGTATTTTCCTTAATTTGTTGCGTCAGCTTAATAGCGATATCAACATAATTGCTCATCAAGGATATTCCTACTAGATCTGATTCTTTACAAAGTGCAATCACCTCCTTTATACTCGTCTCTGTGTAATCTAATTTAAAGTCTGGTCTTGAATCTCCAATCTTTGGAATACGGGGTAATGATAATATTTGTGTTTGATATCCTGCTCTCTTAAGTGTACTGGAAACCAATCGAAGTCCCATATTTGCGATATTAGAATATGGTGAGATTAAAGTTATTTTCATATCTATACGTTTATCTTGGATTCAAACATCGGCCGTTGTTCTGCCATGGTTAATAATAAAGTTTTTAAAGCGGCGCAGATACAGGCGTAATCTAACAATATCACCTGTTAATATAGACCTTATGCCTCTACTTATTTTATAACCAATTTCTGTCAAATTATGTAGTCTCGAGTAAACTCCTCTAAGGTATTCCTTGTCCAGGGCTCCGACAATCTTATTATTTGAAAGACCTTTCAATATCCAACGTGGAAACGAATTATGGCCGGATAGATAAACAAGATAGTTAAGGTACGAACCTCGGGTTATGCTAAATGGTTTTCGATAAATATCATTAAACTCATCTTTAATAAATCCATCCTTTGCAGCCTTATGATATAAGAATGTTCCTGGGTAAAATGTTAATGAAGCAATTTTAAGCCAGAAAGGTTTTGGCAACTCAAAAATGAGTTTCAGAGTATCCTTTACATCTTTATTAGTCTCCCATGGATTGTCTAGTATAATGTGATAACATGGGGCCAATAAGTTTCTATTATACTTATTGATAATAGACACAGCATCCAATATTTTCTGATTAGTTTCGTTTCTGTTATACAGTTTATGAGAGTTCTCTGACCCAGACTGTATTCCCATCTCTAAAAAAACTAGCCCTGCTTCGATAAGCTTTTTCAGCTTTTTATCTTTGATCGTTGTAGGGCTGCACTGGCAGTGAAAAGGAAGCCCCACTTTCTCTTTATACATCTGAGCAAATTCTTCTATTTCTTTTAACGGCCTGGCAAAGAAAGTATCGTCAAAGAACTGAACTATCTGAATAAATGGAAATCTTTTTATTATCTGGACAAGCTCGTCGATTGTTTTCTCAACACTTCTTCTTCTTAAATACTTCTGTTGTTTATACATATCCTTTATTGTGCTAACTGCACAATAATTGCATTTGTGCGGACATCCCCGGTCCGTCATCGTCCTGTATGCAATCTTCAGTGTGTTACCAATCGAAGGCTCCATTGAGAGGGTCTTTTTTAAAACATCTGCATCCATTTTTGTAATACCTTTTTTGTCTATGTCATATACATAATGATCATTCAAATCATAGTCATAAAAAGGTAGCGAATCAAGATCTTGAATAAGCGGCCTTATCTCATTATAAACTACGTTGCCATCTTTCTTTAACCAAATATTATTAACATCAGCATAATCCTTCTCTTCCTCCATTCTTTCAAGCAACTCCAACAGAGCTTTCTCCCCTTCACCAACACAAACCAGGTCTGCATATTCGAGACATTTCAGCGGGTCAATAGAGGCATGAATACCACCCCAAATAATAGGGATAGAAAGTCTTTCTTTCAGCACCTCAGTTAACCGTACGGCTCTATCAAAATACTGCGTTAAGAAGGATACCCCTATAAGATCGGAATCATAACAAATATCAATTATCTCGTCCAAAATTTTATTAGGATAACTATAAATATATTGTTTTTCAAACCTTAGTTTTTGAAGACCACTTGGCAAGAATATAATTTTTGCTTTATGACCATGCCTTTTGATGTATGATGAAAGTATCCTGACACCAGGTGCGAATATATCCATAGGAGTTGGAGATACAAATGTTATCTTCATTTGACTATTCCCCCTTTTTCATTTTGTCCTAAGGTAACCAGATTTTCATGGTCCACAAAAGACGGAACAGTATCCTTGCCTACCTGCAGTCTAGTGTTTAAAAGTTTTTTTGCGTAATGGCATGGATACTTTTCAAAGTAACTGCTAAGAATGTCAGAAACTTTTTGTATATTATGCTCAAGATATCTTTCATTATGATCATCATTTTCCATACTTAAGGGCTCCTCGATTATAACTCTGTGTTTGTTATTTTGCTGTCTTATAACAAATGCAGGAAGTACAATAGAGTTTGTGGCCCTTGACATTTTAATAAAATTTGGAGAGAGCAAGATAACTCGATTTAAGAATTTTGCTTTCACTCTTTTTTTCCCCCCGCCTCCATCAATTGCGAGGCAGACAATTTGATTGTTTTTCAAACATCTTATGACCGGTCGGACAGAATTTGTAATATATATAAAATCAGCAGGAAAATTCTTTTCTGCTTTGGCCTCAAATTCCAATGCCTTCCTGAACATCAGACTTGTATTCCCGGTCACCTTCACCCAATCTTTTGGATTTCCGGCGACTTGGCGAATTCGATATCCATTAAACCCAAGGGCGGGCATAATCATTTTATTTGCCCCAAAATGTGATATTAAAAGTATAACACCACGACCTGAAAGCATAATTTGTTCAAGTCTATCCAGTCCTTCTATAACCACCATCTTTTCTACCATTTCCTTGGTCAAAACAGAATAGAGCAATATTTCAATTCTATCTTTGCTCATTAACTTAAATCCATTTTTAACTATTTGATTCAACACTTTTTTGTCTTTTCTTCTGCCGAACGTTTTCGACATTTCATTTAGTATAATTTCTCGTTTAGCTTTTGAAATAGTATACATAAGAGAACCAATGATATCAGCAATAAAATAGGTGACCCGAAAAGGCAATACAGGGATAACGATCCTTCCGATATACCAAAATAAATATTTGGCGATATCTTTTAGAATAGTTTTAATAAACCTTTTGATACTTAGATCCTAAGCTTTGAAGTCGTTGAAAAATGCTTTAATTCATTTGGGTGCAGTTTTTTCTGTCTCCCGTTTTGTCCGGTTAATTTCATCAATTAAGTCCATAAGTTGGAAGCTTTATTGGTAACATCTCAATAAGTTCTGGTAGTAGACAAAATCCCGCTTTTTTTCATAG
>CAZNGA010000079.1:0-11840 GCA_964572485.1 uncultured Chitinophagales bacterium | reverse complement strand
CTGCATAGTTCATGGTTTTAACGAATGGAGTTCCTCTGTTTACAGTTGCAAATACTCCTGTTGTTGAGGGTATTGTAGATTATGAAGAACAATATTTGTACAGTAGTGCGAGAGATTATGCAGGAGAAAAAGGATTGTTGGAAATAGAAACTATTCAATAAACTGATCTTAAAAGTGCATATATTTGTTATATTATAAATGTCACAAGTCGCCTCTGCTTGGGCAGAGAAGACTTGCGACAACAGGGAAGAAAAGTGGAGAAGGTAAAAATCTTAATAGTAATCCTTGGCCTTTAAAGAATGAATAAGAAGTTACTAATATATTGTTTATTGCTTAATTGTGTTCAGGTTATTGCTCAAAATATATCTGAAGAAGAGAATAAAATGATATTTCAAAAAGATACAATAATTACGGAGCATTCTGTTTTTGATTATTTTCGACAAGAACGAGATTCTTTTATTCATGCAGTTGGGGTTATTATAATGCCTATTGATTCCCTTTCTTTTTTTGGAGAAAATGAATTTACTTTTAAAGTATCCAATCCTGAAAGAGGATACCTTGAGGTTTATCACAGGGGCTATTTGATTTATAGGTATATGTTAATTAATTATGATATTAATGGAACAGGATTTTGTTATTACCCTTTCAGCGGAAATATTGCCTTGCAAGGTAGGTTTAAAGAAGGAAAATTACATGGATTAGTTTCTGTTCAAAAAGAAGATGGGGAAATTTTACAAATAATGAAGTTTAAGGGAGGAAAATACGTAAAACATGTATATCATTGTTTACGTTTTTCAAGAAAGAGTTTGAAAGCAATAAGTAGAAACAGAAGCTATAATCCTTTACGAGGAGATGAAATAATAGTTAGGTAAGCAAATAAATAACCACCACACCGTTCCTCCAAGTCTTCCGAATAAAAAATAAATAAGTTGTTTCAAGGTACTGTCTTTTTAATGATAAAACCCCATATGGCGCAAGCATAAGTGAAGCGGTGCTTGTGCCTTTAACGAATTGAATTTTTGGTAAACTTTGATATAATCGATAGATTTGGTCCGTAGCGACACCCCCCGTTCATCTAAGTCTTCCAAAAAAACAATAAGTTGCTTCAAGTCTTATCCGCCAGTTGGCGGAGAGACTTGGAGCATATTTGTCAATCATAATAATGTTTTAGGATGTAACTTTTTCAGTAAAACTGTTTATGTTTCTATCAAAATGAGTGGCTACATTGTCATGGATTATTGAATTATCGAGAGCAATTACTAGTGGTTCAAAGTAGAAAGATTTAGACAATGGGAGTAAAGCTTAATGTTTTAAATTCGAATATCAAGTTGAAAAGTAATTAACAGGCCAAATAGACAAAAACATGAGCAAAGAAGTAGCCATACCACAAGAAGTAATAATGCGTAAAATTTATGAGATCAGAGGCAAGAAAGTGATGTTATCCAATGATTTAGCAGAACTCTATCAGGTAGAAACCAAAGCTTTGAATCAACAAGTAAAAAGAAATATTGGCCGTTTCCCTGAGCGGTATATGTTCCGGTTAACTGCAGAAGAGTATAAATCTTTAAGGTCACAAAATGTTACCTTAAAAAGAGGACAACACGCTAAATATCCACCTTACTTATTTACAGAACATGGAGTTTTAATGCTGTCAAACGTTTTGAAAAGCGAAAGAGCAGAAAAAGTAAGTCTGTTAATCGTTGATACTTTTGTGAAACTTAGGGAGATGCTCCTTACCCATAAAGACTTATTGCTGGAAATGGAACAAATCCGCAAAAAGGTAATAAGACAGGATGAGAAAATAGCACTAATATTTAGCTATTTGAAGCAATTTATAATCAAACAAGAAAAACCAAGAAAACAAATAGGTTTTAAAACATCGGAAAATGAGTAATCCCGTTGTTCTTAGTCTTCCAAATAAATAAAAAAAATGTTGCTTCAAGTCTTATCCGCCAGCTGCGGGGAGAGTCTTGGAACTAGGTGTTATTGTTGGTGATAACACCAACAATGGATAAATAGAATGTGTAACAAACGCAAATAGAAGACATCCTCACTGCAAGCGAGGACGGAGACCGGTAGAGTGGATCTTCTTTCACACACACTCTCTCTTTCTCTCTCCCCCTCTTGCTTTCTTCCCTCTCTTGCTCACACTCACACTCAATTAGTGGGCAGGAAGGGACTCGAACCCTCACGCCTTGCGGCACCAGATCCTAAATCTGGCACGTCTGCCAATTCCGTCACCCGCCCAATATTATTGGCAAAATCCTTTATTTACCACTTTAAAAGAGATCCAACCAAAAATCGATTGCAAAATTATGGCTTTTTTAGTAAATTATGGGAAGTTGTTGAATTTATTGTGGTTTCTTTCTGTTCCGATAACATAAATAATTCATAATTTTACATATATTTCTCATACGATCGATCTAATTTTTATATGCAGACTCCGAATACCGAACAGGAACGTAAGGATATCTTAAATAAGTACAAGTCGTTATTGCGATCTTGCAAACCAAGGTTATACAGAGGAGACAAGAAACAGATCAGGCTAGCTTTCGAGATGGCACTGGAAGGCCATAAAGATATGCGCCGAAAAACAGGTGAACCCTACATCTTTCACCCTCTGGATGCTGCACTCATTGTATCAGAAGAGATAGGCCTGGGTACTACTTCTATCATTTGTGCTCTTTTGCACGATGTTGTTGAAGATACTGAATTGACCCTGATAGATATTAAGCACGAATTTGGCACCCAGGTAGAAACAATTATAGAAGGCCTTACCAAGATCTCCGCAGTATTTGATGTAGAAAGTTCGCTGCAGGCAGAAAATGTCAGAAAGATCCTCTTTACCCTTGCAAAAGACGTAAGAGTGATCCTTATCAAGTTAGCTGACCGGCTACATAATATGAGGACTTTAGAAGCCATGCCAAAGAGGAAACAGATAAAAATTGCCTCTGAAACATTATATATATATGCCCCCCTCGCCCATCGATTTGGCTTATATTCCATCAAAACGGAATTGGAAGACCTCGCTATGAAATATACCGAGGCAAAAACCTATAAAGCCATCACTAAAAAGCTCGATGATAGTCAAAAGGAACGTGATAAGTATATCATGGAATTTATCAAGCCCATCAGAGAAGAATTTCGCAAACAAGGATTGAAATTTGAAATCGTTGGCCGCACAAAAGCAGTCTATTCCATTTGGAATAAAATGAAAAAGCAAGGTATCCCATTTGAAGAGGTGTATGATCTTTTTGCAATACGTATCATTCTAAAATCACGGCAAGATCATGAGAAATCTGACTGCTGGCAGGCATATTCAATAGTCACTGATTTTTACCACCCTAATCCTGACCGGCTTAGGGATTGGATATCGAGTCCCAAGGCAAATGGGTATGAAGCCCTGCACACTACGGTTATGGGCCCAAAAGGAGCTTGGGCTGAAGTACAGATAAGATCCCAGAGAATGAATGAAATAGCAGAAAAGGGCTATGCAGCTCATTGGAAGTATAAAGATGATGCCCCTGCTTCGGAGACTGCCTTAGATGAATGGCTGCAAAGAATAAGAGATCTACTGGAAAATACGGATTCAAATACCTATGATTTTCTGGATGATTTCAAGTTGAACCTCTTTACTGATGAGATCTATGTATTTACACCAAAAGGAGAGCTCAAGATGCTGCCAGCAAAAGGTACCGTTCTTGACTTTGCCTTTGAAATTCATACTGATGTCGGGTTGAAGTGTATCGGTGCAAAAGTAAACCACAAGATCGTACCTCCAATACACCCCCTGCGAAATGGGGACCAGGTAGAGGTGCTTACTTCTAAAAAGCAAGATCCCTCCGAAACCTGGCTGGAGAATGTGATCACAGCAAAAGCCAAATCAAGAATAAAGGATGCACTTAAACATAATCGAAAAAGGATCATCGAAAAGGGACAGTTGATTTTAAGTAAGCATTTGAAGAAATTGAATATTACCATCAATACACCCAATACTTCAAAACTCATCAAACATTTCAATTTGTCATCTCCTTATGACCTTTATTATTGCATCGGGAGTAATACTATCTCCATGGATGAGTTGAAGGGGATTTCCGGCAGAAATGGGAACCTCCTCATAGGAAAGGGACGCAGGCCGAAGAAGGAAGCCCTCGATATGGCTATCAAAAATACACTCGTTAAAAATGCAAACCTTCTTGTATTTGGTGAAAATTCTGATAAGATAGATTATGTGCTGGCAGCTTGTTGTAACCCCATCCCCGGTGATGGCGTTCATGGCTTTATCAATAAGGATAATGATATTGAGATCCATAAATCAAATTGCCCCAAATCTATAAAGTTGATCTCAAAGTATGGCTATAGAATTGTCAAAACCAGGTGGACAAAGGAGCATAAAATTGGCTTTCTTACCGGGTTGAAAATTACCGGCATTGACGATGTAGGGATCATGCATAAGATCACTGATGTGATATCCGGTAAACTTAAGATCAATATGCAATCCATAACTATTGATAGCCAGGAAGGTATATTTGTCGGTACCATAATGGTGTATGTTGATGATACAAAACACTTGGATCAGTTGATCAATAAGCTGAGTAAGATCAAAGGGCTCCTTTCCATTAATCGGCTGGAAGAGACTGAGGTCAATGAACAGAATGAAACGTAAACTGTTTATTGGATACTGATTCATTCCGTAGATGCCCCATTTACTTTCATTTAACAGGTTCTTGAATTAGCAAGATGCCATTTTGCCCCCCATTCTTACATATGTTATTTCCACGTAAATATTAGATGGCATCGCACCCTTTGATGACGTTATTTTGGTTACGAATCCATTATAAATCAAATATTGTTGTCTTGAAAACTGCAAAATATACCAAAGTACGAAGTAAAGACAAAGCAAAAAGTGGCTTTGTAATCGTCGTTATTGTTGTATTTATATTGCTGGCAAAATTACTGCTCACTGCAAGTTCATTCGCAGTATAACAATTGATCGACCATACCCATTACTGCTGATCAGTAATTTTCAACGTTATCCATCCCCAATACAAGCTATTGAATGATCATAATTGCCCCAATGCCATTTTTAGAAGATAAATATATCATGAAACACCACTATACAACTCTTATTTCTTTGATTTATCCTCCTTTTTGGTCATTTCGTCCAATGTTCTTATTCACTTAACCCCAAGTTGGATATGTCTATCAAATATAGTTAGTGAGAATGAAATTGACACGTAAAAACTTAATACTGAACCCTAATAATGGTTCAGTGAACGAATTTAAGTATGGAAAATAAATGTAATAGGAAAATGAGGCATCTTTCAACACAAGACATTACTTCAGTGGTGATAATCGATAACCAGGAGTTATAAATAAGCATAAAATATAGGGTTAGATGGTATAACCAATATATGCATGATGAAAATGATTGTTTATAGAGGAATTCTCCGTTTGGTAACTGTTTGTTTACTGATCTTTACTTTGGTATACGCATGTAATATCATTGTGGGTAAAGGGAAAGCATTTGACCCATCAACAGATAGTAACAAGATGTCAGGCTTTTTCCTTGAAGGGAAAGTTTACGGGGTCATTAAAAAGGGAAAGGATAAGACGAAATATCTACTTGAAGGAGCTACTGTTACATTATATGACAAAGACTATATTGAACTATCATCTGTAACCACCGGAGAGGATGGTGGGTACTCGTTCTTTTTAACTAAGAGTTCTACTTTTGTGGTTATTGCTAAAATGGAAAAACATGAATCAATTCGAATATTAGCTTCTACAACAAATCACCCCGGAGGTGCTAAAGCAATGTTCGATTTTGAACTCTATACCATTGAAACACAGCACCAATATTTAGTGAATATGTATCTGGAAAAATTAGTGAGTGGTATCGCAACCGAAATGATCGTTGAAAAAGATATGAATAAAGGCGGTGGACTGGCACCGGCTATTTTACAAAGCAGAGGATTGTCAGATAAGGGATATGAAAGCGCGAGTAATCAGAATAAACAACAGGCAGATCAATACACAGATGAGGATCCTGCTACTGATTACTTAACAAAGGAAGAAAATGTAATTGTTGAACCTGACATCACTTTACGGGTAGTTACTGTGGACAAGTCGGCAGTTATTTTTAAAGTGCAATTAGGACAATACTCCAAACAGGTTCAGCCAGGTTGCTACAAAGGTCTCAAGGGTGTAAATTGCGCTAAAGAAGACATCTTTTTTGTTTATAGTATTGGCGAATTTCAGGATATCAGAGCAGCCCGCAAAGCTCGAAGCGAGGTCATTGCAAAGGGATTTGCAGATGCTTATATCAAGGCCTATGTAAAAGGAGAACCTGTAAAAATGAAGGTTGCTTTAGGTATAGAGTGATCTCATTGAATAATTTCAAGTAGAAGACCATCCCATTATTCCCTGAAACCTAACTATCCCTTTTTTTTATTTCCCTTTATTGGTTATTACCTCCTTTAGTGCTACTTTTATTTTATGTTGCAGAATAGTGTTCCGTTATCGGAAAGGATGCGTCCAAATTCCTTATCCTCTTTCATTGGACAGGATAAATTATTAGGCAAGGATCAAATATTACGAAGGTCCATTGAATCAGGCAAAATCCACTCAATGATCTTTTGGGGGCCTCCGGGTTCCGGAAAAACGACCCTGGCACATATCATTTCCAAAGAACTTGATCTTCCCTTTTATACCCTTAGTGCGATAAGTTCAGGAGTTAAAGATGTTAGGGCCATTATTCAGATGGCTCAAAAGCAGCAAAATGTGATTGTTTTCATCGATGAGATCCATCGCTTCAATAAATCACAACAAGATTCACTACTAGGAGCCGTTGAAAAAGGGATCATTACCTTGATTGGCGCAACCACAGAAAATCCTTCTTTTGAAGTGATCTCTCCATTGCTCTCCCGGTGTCGGGTGTATATACTTGAGTCTTTGGAAAAGAAGGAGCTGTTGAAGATCATGAACAATGGTATCAAAAATGATGCACTGCTCAAAAAGAAGAAGATAAACATCAAAGAAAATGATGGTTTACTCGCTTTGTCGGGAGGCGATGCCCGAAAGCTGCTAAACCTTACTGAAATTGTTATCAATGCCATTGGAGGAGATGAAGTTGAGATCACGAATGAGAAGGTTGGTCAATTTGCTCAGGAACAGATTGCTTTGTATGATAAAAGCGGAGAACAACATTATGATATCATATCCGCATTCATTAAATCAATAAGAGGCAGTGATCCTAATGGAGCCATATATTGGCTGGCGAGGATGATCGAAGGAGGGGAGGATCCCAAATTTATCGCAAGAAGGATGTTGATCCTTGCTTCGGAGGATATAGGTAATGCGAACCCTACAGCTTTGGTAATTGCAAGTAGCTGTTTTGAAGCGGTGAATGTGATCGGTTATCCGGAATGTGAGATCATATTATCTCATGCAGTTTCTTACTTAGCAGCTTCCCCTAAAAGCAATGCAGCATATAAGGCTATAAAGGCCGCAAAAGCATTAGTGAAGAAAACAGGCGATCTTCCGGTCCCTCTTCATCTAAGGAATGCCCCTACCCAATTAATGAAAGATCTGGATTATGGTAAGGATTATAAATATGCCCATAATTATGATGAGAATTTCATAGACCTTGATTATTTACCGGAAGAGATCAAGAATAGGAAATTATATGATCCAGGTAAGAATCCTCGTGAGAAAGAGATCAGAGATCGGCTAAAGTTATTATGGAAGCAAAAATATGATTATTGAGGCTTAATTGAAGGTTTTTCTTTTTTTTGCATGAAACCACCACATTTTTTACTAGAAACCTCCTGCATAGCCTTTTCCTTAACAATGTAGTAGCCAAAAACTCCTGATTTCTTACACACATAATAAATATCAGTTTTTGTTTGTATCTGTAGGTCTCTTTAGCCGTAAAATAAGTTATGTTATTACTAAAAAGCGAAGTTATGGATATACTAAGAAAATTTCGAAATGGGATTATTTTAATTACATTTTTGCTGATGGCATGTTTTACATCCGCAGATGCCACCATTTACTATTCAATCAGTACCGGAAGTTGGGATGATGTTAGTAATTGGTCACTCACCGGATTTGGTGGTGCAGCAGCAGGTGCATACCCTGTTACTAATGATACTGCCTACATCCAGGGAGTTGAGATCAGGGTGGATCATGCCAACATTACCTGCAAATATGTAATAATATATGGTTCGGGTAGTAGCGATGGTAAGTTGGAGATATGGAATAGCTATTCACTTACCGTTTCCGGTGATATGTTATTGGATGCAGATAATGGGAATTTTGAAGCACATTTGCATTTAAAAGAGAACATCATTAGTCAGGGTGGTGGCATCCTCCTCGTGCAAGGGAATGTATTGGCTTATAGAAACGGTGGGACCGCTCATGTGGAGATTGAGATTGACGATGATGCAGTGATGACAGTAAATGGTGATATGACACTTGATTTTGATGGAGGAAGTGAAGAAATTGATGTAGATGTTGAAGATGACGGGCAACTGTTTGTGAAAGGAGACCTTACTCTAGATTTTAGTGGAGGTACCGATCATATAGATGTAGATTTGAGTAATAATGCCATACTGGACGTTGATGGGGATATTTATTTTATCTCCAATGCAGATGATAAGACAGAAATTTGTGTTCATGATAATACGTTTCTATATCTGGCAGGAGATTTCATTCGACAGTCTGCTCCCAATAATTATGGAATTTTGAATGCTTCTGAAAATGGAACGGTAGTGTATAATGGCTCTTCAATTCAGGTGTTTGCAGAAGATGCCGGTGCAGGTACTGATAATTTCACTTATCAGAATGTGACTATTAACAACACTTACGGAACTTCCCCACAATTGACCTTAGAAGGGGATGCTACTGTAAATGGTACCCTTACCATGACTGATGGAGTAGTGAAGGTTGGCGCAGAGGACTTGATAATAGGGACTTCAGGCACCACCGCAGGTGGTAGTATAAATAGTTATGTGGATGTGACTTCTGCTAATGGTGGCAAGAATGTGAAAGTATTTGATGACAATAGTGCTATTAACTTTTTGGTGGGAGATGATGATGAGTATGCTCCCTTTACTTTTACAAAAAACAATAGTTCAGGAGGTGATGCAACAATTACCATTGATATGACTGATGCAACACACCCTAATATAGAACCGGGGGATATGATCTCCAGGTATTGGACCATTAATGCAAGTGGATTGAGTTCCATCGATTATGATGTAAGCTACATATACAATGAAGTAGATGTGTCTGGTACTGAGGCTGACATGAGCGCAGCCAGGTGGAATGGAACAAGATGGACCCAATATAATGATGTCAATGATGCGACCAATACCCTTTCAAGCAGTAGTGGGATAACTCAAATGCCAACCACACACGATTTTAGTGCAGGAGATGGCTGGGCACTTCCAATAGAATTATTGAGTATTGATGCAACTGTAAAGGGCAGGAGAGTAGAGATCACCTGGACAACAGCTATGGAGATCAATAACGATTATTTCACTATTGAAAGGTCTGGTAGTGGGATCAATTTTGAAGCGATAGCTGAAGTACAAGGAATGGGTACATCATACAGTGAGTCTACTTATTCTTATTTTGATGATAATGCGCCTACAGGAACCTGCTACTACAGATTGAAACAGACAGATGATGATGGGTCCTTTGAGTACTTTGATCCTATCGCAGTTCAAATAAGTATATTGAACTCAACGATGAAGATGTATCCTAATCCGCTATCAACAGATGAGCATTTAACCCTTGAGTTGAGTGGCCAGGAAGCAAATGAAGAGGTGCTGGTTGTTCTCTATAATAATTTAGGTCAGCGTGTCTTTTCAAAGGTGCTAATTACAGAGAGCAATGGTGTGCTAACAGGGATCGATCTTATGAACAATGTTACTCCCGGAGTCTATCTTATTGTAGCAAGCAGTAGGAATGTTCTATATCACAAAAATTTGGTGATTACAAATAGAGGTAGATCCAATAATATGGTCCGTAAATAGAAGTCCCAGGGCTGCCCCAAACCAGTAGGTAATCCGCTGAGATCTTTGATTATATTAATGGGATACTTCTTTCTCTACCAAATTCACCTCTGTTTGGGTATCACTAGAATTGACCTGATCAGAATTGGGCTCCATGATCATCGGTGCAATTACCAAGGCAACAACAGACATTAATTTTAAAAGAATATTCAATGAAGGCCCTGAAGTGTCCTTAAAGGGATCACCAACGGTGTCACCAACAACAGCTGCTTTGTGCATCTCTGAACCCTTTGAATATTTTTGGCCTTTCACTTCCACACCTTCTTCTATCATTTTCTTGGCATTGTCCCACGCTCCTCCGGCATTGGATTGAAATATGGCCATTAGAACGCCGCAAACTGTAACACCAGCCAGTAGACCTCCCAGCATTTCAGCCCCACCAAAAAATCCAATGATCACAGGAACGGTAACCGCGATCAAGCCCGGCAAGATCATTTCCCTGATGGCCGCTTTCGTACTTATCTCTACGCATTTGCCATATTCGGCAGTACCATCAGCTTTTTCAAAAATCCTTTGATCTTCTTCACTCCATTCATCCTGCTCTTTACCTTCATTCTTTTTCATGACATCCAAGGCATCTCTTAATGGTGGTATGTTGGCAAATTGTCTTCTAACTTCTTCGATCATTGCCATAGCCGCTCTGCCAACTGCTTGAATCGCGAGAGCAGAAAAGAGGAATGGTAACATGCCGCCCAGGAATAATCCGGCCATCACCTTAGGGTTAGAGATATCGATGGTGTCTATTTTAGCAGTGGTCATAAATGCACTAAATAATGCTAAAGCTGTCAATGCAGCAGATCCAATGGCAAACCCTTTTCCAATAGCTGCTGTTGTATTTCCAACGGCATCCAATTTATCTGTCTTTTGCCTTACCTCTTTGGGTAATCCTGACATCTCAGCAATACCCCCTGCATTATCAGAGATGGGGCCATAAGCATCAACTGCAAGTTGTATCCCTGTATTTGAAAGCATCCCTACAGCTGCGATCGCAATACCATATAATCCTGCTAATTCATAAGCGCCAATAATAGAGGCAGCAATAATGATAATCGGAATGGCAGTTGATATCATACCAACTCCTAATCCTGCTATGATATTGGTAGCAGTTCCGGTAGCAGATTGATTGACAATTGACCTTACTGGGAATGTTCCTGTTCCGGTGAAATATTCTGTGATCAATCCAATGAGCAATCCTGCGACCAAGCCAATGATTGTGGCAAAGAAGACACCTAATGCAGTGAAAGTGATCCCGTTTACGATCCAGGTATTTGGAAGCATCCAATTGATAATAAAATAAGAGGCGAAGATCATAATTGCAGAAGAACCGAATTCACCTATATTTAATGCTTTTTGAGGATTTCCACCCTCTTTTACTTTTACAAAGAAAGTGCCAAGGATAGAGGTCAATATTCCTGTTGCTGCAAGTATAAGAGGTAAAACAACGGCACCAAGCTGCATGTTACTAAATTCAGGCAATGCCATAAACACTGCTCCAAGTACCATAGTACCTATTATAGAACCGACGTAGGATTCAAAAAGGTCGGCACCCATACCAGCAACATCTCCAACATTGTCTCCCACATTATCAGCTATGGTGGCAGGATTCAGTGGATGGTCTTCAGGGATACCGGCTTCCACTTTTCCAACCAGATCTGCACCTACATCTGCCGCTTTAGTATATATGCCACCCCCAACGCGTGCAAATAATGCAATGGAGGAAGCCCCAAAAGAAAATCCTGTGATAACAGTGATCACCTT
>CAZNGA010000078.1:0-12728 GCA_964572485.1 uncultured Chitinophagales bacterium | reverse complement strand
GATAAGATTTGCTTGTTGAAGGGTACGCTCAATCCACAACATTTGACAATATCTCTGTTGGATTGGGACATGTTATAAACTTTAAAAAATATGCATGCTAAAGCCAATACAGGGCATTTCTATACTCATCTGATGTTCACCATTATGTTTACCTTAAAATATAAGCTGACAGGCCGTATGTGTCAAATTTATATTTCCCATTTTATGCCATTTATTGGCGTAAATAATGCAATGATATCCCAAAATTGCCGTTATATTACGCGTGATATCCCAGTTTTTCCGGAAATCGATGGGACGAAATTATCCTGAAAAGTAGAGGCTGTATATTGTTTAAAATGAGTGAATTACAAAGTGTGTCGGATACCTTATATTAAGACTACTAATGTTGATGTTTTTACCGGAATTTCGTTATAAGGTGGATAATAAGCTCATTCATTAATCTTAATGAAGATCCTAAATGATTGTTGCTTCAATACGAGCGAGAAGTTTCTTTCTTAAATCTTCTGGATCACTCCAAACGATGTGATTGTATTGTCGCGTATCAAAATGAACATTTTTAATCTCATCTTCTCTGCAAGTAAAAATAATATCTCTTCCAAGTCCCTGTAAGAAGCCTGCCTCGTAATAGACATTCTGTTTGTGCATAGTCATGTCTGCAACAAGAAATTTGCACTTTCGTATTTCTGCAATTATTAAATCACAGATTTTTTCATTGTGTTCTTCTTTATCGATTCGAATTGGCGTGTATCCTGCTTGTTCGATTGCAGGTTTTATTCCATCATCGTACGCTTCATTCAAAGAAGCATCAAATGACATAGCAACAAAGCAATTTTTTGAAATCACTTTTCTGCTTTCTATTTCGGCTGCTTTTTCCAAACCTTCCCAAGTTAATTTCAATGATGTAGACGCTCCTGCAGTACCTGCTGTCCGAATTAAGCCGTCACTTGCAATCTTATTAATAAAAATATATTCAAATTCTTCCCTTCCATTTGAAAACGTGATTGGGTAATCATTATTCAAGTTAACAGTTATACTGTGGCCATAAAAATTTGTTTTTCTTGATAGAAAAAGAATGAGATTATCAAATTTTTCGATATAGGATTTATTCATGTATCTTTCGATTATTCGCTCAATTTCTCCGCTATCAGCCAGAACATTTAATTTTGGAGGATCTAATTCAAACTCATAAAGTTCCCGTGTATAAGCAGAAATCATTGCTTTTTGTTCCTGAGTTTTTGATGTTTCAAATTCTGCTATCATAAGTCCATCTGAAGAATAATTCCCACATGTTTTACATCGAAATATATACTCATCTCTTCCCTGGATTTGTGTTTTTTGAGCAGATTGATTGCACAAAATACATAAATCATTCGTAGGCATTTATTTCTCCTATAAAAAGGATAATATTACATACTTATAATGTCGTAAGATCGTTCACTACTGTTTCCATAAGTGTTTCGGATGTAGATTGTGATTGTTTAAGATTGGTTTCAAGTTCATTGCAGAGATCCAGTAGTCGCTCCACCTTGTCGACTATACGTTTTTGTTCTGCAAAAGGAGGCAGGGGTACCAAACCCACAGACATTTTTGCATCATTGATAGCTGGATATGCCATCCCTTTCATAGCATCCTCTACATAAGCGATAAAGGTTTGACTCCGAAGGTAAAAAAATATGTATTTGTTATAAATTCCGCTAAATGGATGTAAAATAAAAAAAGCTGTACTTACTATGGGCTCTGGATCTATCTTTTTTTCAATTATAGCAATATTCAAAAGGTATGGTCTAACAGTTGAATAGATTACTGAATCAACATCTACAATCTTTCTAGCCCGAGTAGGAGCTTGATATGCTTCAAGTAACTGTGTTTTGTCAGATATGCACCCATGTTCTTTATCAATTGCAGTTACATCGATATATGTGAATAGCTGATCAGGCACTTTTTGTCCAAGATCATGTGTAATCTCTCTAATTTGAGCCCATTTCCATCCATTTGGTAATTCAAATGGTATCTCGTCAAGACTAATAGGTGGCATTCTTTTCTGCCTCTTAATCTTTCCTTCCTTAATCAATCTTTCTTTTTCTGTTTTGATCTTTTCAATTAAGGCAGATGCAGGTTCATCATCCGGATCCTGAGAGACTAGCCTTCCTTGGATCGCCAATTGAAGGATGGATTGGCGAAGGGCATTCACGTTGTTGGGCCAGTCATAAAGCATTTTGAAGTTGTTGTTGATTCGCAACCATGCTTTCTCAGATGAGTCTCTATCTTCAGATATGAGTGCATTCAGGCAGGATTTATTGAGTATCACTCTTTTTTTGTCTCGATTGTTCTGTTGGACTTCGAATACATCAATCAAGTCCATTAGCTGATCTACTTTTGCGACTATACGCTTCTGTTCGATAAGAGGAGGAAGTGGAAATAGAATGTTATTAATCTGTGCAGTACTCAAATTTGGAATTGCACTTCCAGCAGATATCTTCAGGTTCTCTTCTATTTTGGTAGATAGGTATAAATAAGCGAACATTGGATTTGAAATAATAAGGTTGATTTTACCAACTCGTTGATTAAGTAAGAAAATTTCTGATGTTTTATTGAATCCAAGCTTGCCTGTAGTTGCTCCCGACATAGCAATTACCAAATCTCCTGTTAATACTCTGAGTTGACTATTCAAGACATCAATAGAATCAGACGGAACAAATTTCATTTTATCGGTTACAATCTTACCGTTTTGGATATCACCTATCCTTACTATACCAATACCATTTTTTTGGTATTCTGAGCTTTTAAATGTATAACCGTTAACAAAAAACTGGATATCTCCAAATCTAATCCATTCCCAACTAACAGGTAATGCATATGGGATAGTCTCAGAATCGATAGGAGTAAGTGTCTTATGCCTTTTGAATACGCCTTTCTCGATTAATCTTTCTTTTTCTGCTTTGATCCTTTCTATTAAATCTGATGCAGGTTCATCGTTGGGATCCGGGTGGACGAGTTTTCCTCGGATAGCGAGTTGAAGAACTATTTCCCGTAGTTTCTGGATTGCATTTGATGCTTCAGTAAAGATATGAAAATTTTCCTCAAAGGTTTCGATGTTCATTTCTTTTCTTTCCCGAGTGATTCCATAAGTTCATTCTTGAGTTTGTCTCGAGCTTCAGCCACATTCTTGAGTATTTCAGAATATTTTATAAGCAAAAGATCTGGATTGCCATAACCTATTTCGTTGGTGTTCGGATTCTTAATATCTAGATTGTATTCTCCTACTTTAATGTCATCAGCTGATATTTGCCATGCCAGTTCGTGTTCTTCTCGTTTATTCCACCATTGTTTCTCTCTATCGAACTCTTGTATAAGGATAGGTTTGGTCTTGCTATATGACTTATATCCTTCTGGATATGGATGCTCATAGTACCAAATTTCTCGGGTAGGCTCGCCCTTGATGAAGAAAAGAAGATTGGTTTTGATTCCTGTATAAGGATTGAATACTCCATTTGGAAGACGGACGATTGTATGCAAATTGCATTCATTAAGGAGTTTTTCTTTGATTCGAGTTTTCACTCCCTCTCCAAAAAGTGTTCCGTCAGGAAGCACCACAGCACATCGTCCGCCGGGCTTCAAAATATGCATAATTAATACAAGGAATAGGTCAGCAGTTTCTCTTGTACGGTACGAACCCGGGAAGTTTGTTTCTATACCATCTTCCTCCATACCACCAAATGGAGGATTAGTGACAACAATGTCAACTCGATCTTTCGGACTATAGTCCCGTAGAGGTCGAGAAAGGGTATTATCATGACGAATTTGAGAAGGCACTTCGATCCCATGTAAAAGCATATTTGTTGTACATAAGAGGTGCGGAAGTGCTTTTTTCTCGACGCCAATTATTGACCTCTGCAGTGTTTTTTCATCTTTTGCTGTCCTTACAAATTTACTTCTTATATTTTCAATAGTACAGGTGAGGAATCCACCAGTTCCACATGCAGGATCAAGGATAGTTTCTCCCAACTTTGGATCTATCATATCAACCATAAACTGTGTTACTGCTCGTGGAGTATAAAACTCTCCAGCATTACCTGCACTTTGTAGATCCTTCAATATTTTTTCATATATGTCGTTAAATATATGTCTGTCTTCAGCTTTGTTAAAATCGATTTCATTGAGTTTGTTAATGACCTGTCGCATTAGTGTGCCAGATTTCATATAGTTATAAGCATCTTCAAATGTATCTCGAACAATAAAACCTCGGGGATCAGCATCAGGAGCGAATGAGAGATTCTTCAAAGAGCGAAACATTCTCCTCGAAAAATCAAGCAATTCATCACCTGTTATTCCTTCAGGATCAGAAGCCCAGTTTCGCCATCGAAACTCTTCTGGAACAGGAGATCTGTATCCACTCTCCATCAATTCATACTCTTTTTCGCGATCATCGAATATTTTAAGAAACAGCATCCAACCCATCTGTGCGATACGTTGAGCGTCTCCGTCTACTCCGGCATCTTTTCTCATGATGTCTTGAATACTTTTGATTGTAGCGCTGATACTCAAAGTGTCTCCTTTTCTAGGTTATTTTTATTTATATATCTTAGACTCAAGCTCTCTTACAGCAATTACGTATTTGTCTTTACCTCCAAAGAGAGCAATTATTTCCAGTGGAGTACCAAATTGATTGATTGGTTGCACCTTTAAAACTCGAAGATCCTCCATTTGTTCAATCCCAGTGTCGGCGTATTTATCCAAAAGTGCATCAAGAACAGCGCGTGCTTTTTCACCATATTTAGTGAAATAATCTTGTTTGCGAACTTTTTTGGCTCGTTCTTGCCGAGTAAGGGGTGGCTGATCAAATGCAATGTGACAGATCAGGTCAAAGGGGTCGTAGTTACGTCCAACTTCTTCAGCAATAGCATCCAAAAACACTCCTTGTTCATACAATTCGTCGATTATTGCATCTTTCTTCTCAGCTTTTTTCCAGTCTTGGAGAAATGAATCAAGCGAATTAAATTTTTTCAGTATATTCTTTTTTGTATAATCTTTGAGAGATTCGGTTATAAGTTTTCCTTCCTTATCAAAATATTGGACACGTTCTGCGTACACGCTTACAGAAATGTCATCAACATAATATTTTTTTCGAGGTGTGGATTCTCCAGGTGGATATTCCTCAGGAATCTCATCATCGTCAGGTAAACCGGGGGCATCATCTCCATTTTCTGGAGGAACTGGATTGTCATCTCCTTTTGGCTTATATATTATCACGGGTTCGCCATCAAAATCCGGATCTGCGAAAAGCTCTGTTGCTTTTCTGAAGTCGATGATCGTGAAATACAATTTTCCGTATTCTTCTCGAATCCTTGTCCCACGCCCTATAATTTGTTTAAAAGCTGAAAGAGATTGGATGTTTTGATCCAAAACAATGAGCTTGCATGTTTGAACATCTACTCCTGTTGATAGCAGTTTTGAAGTGGTTGCAATTACAGGGTAGCGGCTCTCAGGATCTATGAAATTATCAAGTTCAGCTTTACCCAATGTTTCATCCCCGGTGATCCGCATAATGTATTTTTCATTTTGAGATACCAAATCCGCATTTTCATTTACGAGTGTACTTCTCATTCTTTCTGCATGGTCGATATCTTCACAAAATATAATACTTTTTGAAAATCTGTCAGTTCCATTTAAAAATTCAGTTACTTTATGTGCAACAAGTTCTGTTCTTTTTTCGAGTACCATCGTCCGATCAAAATCTTTTTGGTTATAGATTCTATCTTCTATCAGCTCATCATATTTATCTTTTTTACCACTTGGAGGTCGCCATCCAGTTAGATCTTTATCTATGTCGATCCGGACTACTTTATATGGGGCTAGGAAACCATCTTCGATTCCCTGACGAAGTGAGTATGAATAGACTGGTTTTCCGAAATACTCAATGTTTGAAACATATTTCGTTTCTTTTGGAGTTGCTGTCATTCCAATTTGTGTTGCAGAGTTGAAATAATCGAGAACTTCTCTCCAAGCAGAGTCTTCGGCAGCACTTCCACGGTGACACTCATCCACAACTACAAGGTCAAAAAAGTCTTTGGAGAATTGTTTATATATGTTTTTTTCCTCTTCAGTTCCAGTTACTGCTTGATATAGAGAAAGAAAGATCTCATAAGATTTATCAATTTGACGGTGCTTGATTTTTGTCATTGCACCACCAAAAGGTTTGAAATCATTCGTGCGGGTTTGATCAACGAGGATGTTTCGATCTGCGAGAAAGAGAATCCTTTTTTTCTTACTGGATTTCCAGAGACGCCAGATTATCTGAAATGCAGTATATGTTTTTCCTGTCCCAGTGGCCATAATCAATAATATCCGTTTCTGTCCTTTTGCTATGGCTTCAACAGTTTTGTTTATTGCAGTTAGCTGGTAATAACGGGGTGCTTTTCCACTTGCATCTACATAGTAATCCTGAGTTACGATTGATTGTTGATCTTCTTTTATATCTCGGAAAGTACAATATCTTTTCCATAGTTCTGATGGGGTGGGAAATAAATCCACAGATATCTCTCGTTCGATTCGGCCTTTATCGACAGTTCGATCATGTTCAAGAAATGCGTCTCCATTTGAGCTATACACAAAAGGAACATCAAGCATTTTTCCATAATCCAGAGCTTGTTGCATCCCATCACCAACAGCGTGTTTGTTGTCTTTAGCTTCAATGATGGCAATTGGAATGTTTGGTTTGTGATAGAGGATATAGTCTGCACGTTTAGGCGTATCACGGGAGATTGATTTGCCTCGAACATTCACACGGCCAGCGGTGATAGTAACTTCTTCACGGATTTGTGTCTGAATATCCCAACCTGCTCTCTCTATAGCAGGAGTTATGAATTTGGTCCGGATATCTTGTTCGCTCAGAGATTTTTTATCCATTTTCTTCATTATCATTTTCGACTTCAGCGAACCAACCTGTTTGCTCATTATTTTTTATTGCTTCATTAACAAGTTCATAAGATTTTTTTAATGTGGGAATAACGTTTTTTATATCATCCTCATTCCTTATATATAAAAAACCCCACTTTGCACCGCCTCTATCATAATCGAAATTTTTCACATCTCTCAATTTTTCCCCTCTAGTAAATATCGTTAATTTGATTGCTTGCTTCTGGAGCTCCAGATATATAAATACTCTTAATGGAGAATAATATGTTACCCCAGGCCTAACTGTAACTTTCATCCATATTTCCTCGGCAATTGTTTTAACAGTTTCATCAATTTTTTTAAACAATTTTCGAAAATTTCCAGGTGTGGATTTCAAATGCTCCTCTAATGTTGGCTTTCCTTCATCAGAAGATAAATCAGGACGCTTTATTGGTGTGGAGGGCAGAGTTTTGATAACTTCTTTTAACTCAATAACTTCAATTGGGCAATCAGGCCAATTGTGTTCCCAACAAACAATGATATCGCATTTTTTTGGATCATGTTTATGATCTTTAAAGTTTGAACTCCTAAATTCGTATTCAATCGATACCAGTTCCCACCCTTTGCCTGTAAACCTTCTCCCTACACAATCTGGAAATCCTGGTTTGATTTCTTCAATATACATATTTAAATCTTCAATAACCTTCCCAAATAAAAATATGACTCCGTTTTCATTTAAAGGACTGTATACCAATCCTCGGAAATTTATTAAATCCCCAACTATACTTCTCCCTCTCATCTCAATTCTCCTATATTGTTTTTTTCATCCCTTAAGCAGAAAATTATATTATATCAAGTCTGAATCTGATTCAATCAGATTTAGAATTTTAAACACAATCTTCTGAACAAATTAAAAAAATATTAAAGAAAATTTGAATATTGAAAGTTCATATTGTTTAAAAAGCGAATTGGCGAGAGTTGACATAATGCATCTTATGCGACACAAATCCCGCACCCTACTCTGATAACCTTCGTAGTTTTAAATGATGTCTTAATGTGCTTTCATCCACACCAAGTTCTTTGGCATATCTTCTGATACTCTTTCTATCAATTTCCCTTTCTAAAGTCGAAAGATTGATATCCTTCAGTTTTGAATGCCGTTTATTATTCCGCATTTCAATTCCATATTCTCCAAGAGACCTATAAACCATATCCTTTGTGCAACCAAGGACTTCTGCAATTTCACGTATTGACATAGATTCCTTTACATATAGCTTTTTGAGAACTTCCTTTTCTGGCTTAAGTCCTTTTGCTCGTCTTCCCATTTCACTCAATAGTAAAATTATGCATTATTTTCAAAGCTTTTAAAAATATATCTGACTTGAATCGCCTCTCTATTGAGGCCTTCTTCCGGTTCAGCCTTCATTCTGAATTTTGGAGAGTTAGAACTCATTAAATAACTGAAACGAAACAGAGAATTTAATTCTCTGTATAAATACTTGCATGTGTTATTCTTGGAGTGAGTAAAACAGGCCAATAAAAGCAGTGATCTCTCCACCCTTTATCTGCACTACCTTTCTGTTTTAAAAGCATCAATACCGGATTTTCTTGGGCTAATCTTCTTGCTGGCTCTAAATCATTTCGGCCATCATCTGGTGCATCAGTGAAGGCTGTATTATAATTCTTCATCCTACTGATATTTCTGTTCTCTCTGTGAATTATAATAACAGTGTCATTTCCAGAAAATGATGCCGCATATTTCATTATTTCATTAAAACCACTTAGATTCCAATCCCACCCCTCATTATTGAAACGTGCTTTAAATTCAAAAGTTTTTGATATTAATTTTGTTATTTCAATTGCTTGTTCGACCGAAGCGAGATAATTATCCTCCTCATCTCTATCTAATTGACCTAAGATTGTATCTATTTTGTTAATAATTGGAGAAATCGTAGTCGCTGAAGCAGTTTGGATTCCAATCGGTAAAATGCGGGTGTAATCACGTAACGCTTGAACGTGAGATATCCTAATTTTTGAGGGACTGCATGGACGAATTCCTCCTGCTGGATCTCTTTCAATAAATCTGATTGTTGCCTCATTGCCTAATTCTTCAATTGACTGTCTCAATGCTTTATCGAAGTGATACATACTTCGCATAGCAAGATAAATTCTTGGAGATGTGTAAATGCGAGTTACAGCAAGGTCTTTGGGATCTCTTTCTCCATACATTCGTGAATGCTGAAGTACCGTATCCATCTGAAAAGTTCTAGGATTTCTTCCATAAAAGAAACCAATAAGATTATCTATTGTTATTCCTCTATCCAATACTTGTCCACCAATAAAAATGTTAAAAGGATTATCCAGTCTTAATTGTCCATTCTCATCTAATTGGTTAATCACTTTTGCAATAGAATTTACTTCTTTTACGCTTATTTCGCCATCCAGTATAGCATTCTTCACTCTGTCTATAGTATTCTCCAGTGTCGGAACTTCAAATTCAGTCTTTGATAATGATAGAGATAAATTTTTGTATGATTCTTCAATCATGCTATTAAATTCATGTTCATTATATCTAATTAATTCCTCTAAACGATCAATTATTGTAGTAGTTAAAGTCGATTGCCAACTGTGGGCAGCAGTCCTTTGCTCAGTATGGATTAGATATGAACATTTATAAATCCTTCTCCAAGGAAAATCAGTATTCACTTCATATGATTCCTGTAATAATCTCATACTGCCTGCAACGATAAAATTAAGTAGTCCAAACCTGAACACTCTTAGATTTGGAGTGTTAAGAACTGTTTCTTGATATCTTAAATTTGGTCTTCTAAGTCTATCGAATTCACTTTCTGGGACAGAAATGAAAAGATTTGAGGCAGGGCTTTCTTCATTTTCCGATTCTTCCATGTAATATTTGCCCCCAATATATGATGAAAAAGGTTGAAGTATTTCAGTAAATCTTGGTCTTAAGGGAGCATATTCACCATTATTAATGATTATTTCCTGCGGTTGCAGGTACAACGAATATGGAGTAGCAGTTATTTGCAAATAATCACTTTCGGCAGTTAATTTATTTCTGAAACCAGAAATCATTTTTGCCAAAACACCAAACTTTACACCATCAGGCATACCTCTATCCATTGCATAAGTAACACTCGCAAAATCAGCCTCATCATCAATGATTAAGACTCTTTTAGAAGAAAGAACTCTATATTCTTCAAAGAATAATTTATGTAATTTTCTAAGGTTATCATCTTCTTTTTTCGCTACAAATACCAACTTTTTATTTAGAATGAAAGGTGTCAATTGAGGGGGCAATTGCATTATATCGTATACTGTTAAATAATCGTTTTCTACTGGCTCAATGAATTCACTTCTTATCCGTTTTACTGTTTGTGCGACAAGTGCCTTTGAGCTTTTAGTTAGGACAATTGCTACATCATATCCTTCATCAAAACATTTTCCGAGGATGCCAATATATGCTCTTGTTTTTCCACTTTGTATCATGCCAAGCAGGATTCCAGGATGTTCGACTGATGTTTCTTTATTTATCAATGACTCAGCAGTTTGTTCCATTGTTACTTTTAATAAGTCTGTATCGTTCCTTTTCTCTATTAGGTATTTGTATAACATTTTATGTTATTATAGACATATTTGTAGGTATTAAGCCGGAGTTATATGAATGTATATTAAGATATAAGAGAATATTTCCCCTTTTCCGACACTCTCATTCAAGAACATTTTCGTTGAATGCTCCAAAAACATGTAGCAATAACAGAGTATGGATACCATGCACTTGGCCATCCGTTATTGACGGTTCTTGTATTAATAGGCCCTATTATAGTCGTTACTTGTTCAATAGGACAAGGCGGCCCGCAAGGTTGGAGTTTGGCAAGAGCATTTGATGCTGCTTTAGTAGCTTTTTCTACTACTTCATCAATTGCCCGTTTTGTATATTTGAGGGGAGGGGCACCTCCTACAGTTGATGAAATCGGATATGGCAGTGAAAAGTTAACTCTGACTTCTTCCTGGGCAAAATCAGACGTGCATGGGCAAATGACTGTGATTGTTGTCCCTCCTGGCATGGCGATCTTTTTTTTGCACTGGTCATTTGCATCTTTGCCACTTTCTTCAGAATCCCCACTGCCTTCACGAACGCAGGAAACTATGACAGACCAGTGTATTGTGGCACTAACCTCTCCCAATAATGTACCGCTGACGTTTACACTGCCTGATACTGGTCCCTTACTGCCACCCACCCCGCCTGAAGCAGTAGCAGCGGATTTTGTAGAGGTTTCTACTTTCCCAAAGATTATCGAATAAATTGGGAAACATGGGTATGTACATTTCACTGATTCGTTAGGGATATGTTTATGTGCTTCTTTAATACCTTTTTTATAGGTTTCTTGAATTACAGACTCTTTTTCCTGTGCAGTGGGAGCTCCTGCAAAATATTCATAATATGTAACATAATCTGATTTAAGAATCTTTGATTCTTCACATTCTATGAAAAAAGGTGCTTTTTCAATAAAGATTGATCCTTCATTTCCCTCTGTTGCTGAGATTCCTGTTCTGTTTTGGGGTAATAGGAGTGCCGGTCCTGTATTAAATGATATTGAAGTAAATGAAGCACCTGTACCTTCCAGCCCTTCAATAAAACTTTCAAGTTCATTTTCAGCTGGCGCAAAATGTTCCTCCATAGAAATATCCGAGAGTCCTATGTCCTGCTTTTCTAATGCTTTTACTAATTCAAGTGTTTTTTCAGCTGTAACAATTTCCAATTGAACCTGATTTTTAAAATTGTGAATGGTAAAACGATCTTCTTTCGTAAGCAGTGGTGATAATGTTTTTAATATCATGTTCAGTTTTGAATTGGGAATGTTTAAAATTAAAGCTCTTTCATTGAAAACACCTTTTATTTCATTGTTTTCTATAGATGATAAGGCTTTGATAATCTGTGTGAAATATTTAGCTCCTATTTGCTTGACTTGATTCACCTGTTCTAGTGTTTTAAAATGGCCACCAAGAACTTCCCTGGCTGCTATCAATCTTTCAGCAATCCCTATTCCAACATCTTTTTTTCCGGGAATATTTATAGCGTCTGCAATTTTTCTACTGCTTCTTGCTTTATTTAAAAAATCCAAAACAAGTGATGCATCTTTATGATTGACATCTTTAGGTTTTATATATCTTTCGCCCATGAGTTTACCCCCCTATTCTGAGTTTTATAGAAATTATTATTTCAATGGCTACAACAAACTTGGAAGTGCTCCACTGAAACCTTCTCAATCTTTCGCTTTTTCTTCTTTTTGCTTTCTGAAATAAACATATCACATTTAAAACAGCAAGGTCAATGATTCAAAAATGAGACAAAGCGATAGAAACGGTCAAGCATAAAGCTTCAAGATAGTCTTTGTTCAACAAATCAGAAAAAAAGCTATTGAAACTCTTAGAAATGTTCCATTCTCTCCTCAGTTGCCTTCAGAAGTTCCTGTTGGACAATATGAGGGGGTGGGGGCCGTTCGAGACGCCAAGAGTACTTAAGAGGGAGTCGAATCCACACTCTCAAAAAGAGAACTGGATTTTGAGTCTAGCGTGTCTTTCCAATCTAGGGAAAACTTATCCCCGTGTTCTAGATATGTTCTAAATTGTGCTGATTTTGGCTGAAACTAGGGTAAAAAGGCGTAAAGTTTAAAGGCTCATAAAATCAGTCTAAAACTATAATATCCCTGAGGTACCTCTGGCAATTTGTCTTCGATCATCTCTCATCAAAGTGACTTGGATAAATGGTTCTCAGCCATCAAACCGGGGTTCGAATCCCCGTAGCGCTGCCA
>CAZNGA010000077.1:0-13458 GCA_964572485.1 uncultured Chitinophagales bacterium | reverse complement strand
CTCAATAGTGTATTGAAAATGGCCAATCTTGACGATTATGTAAAGTCATTACCCCAAAGTGATAATACAATGATAGGAGGGCAAGGACATGTTTTGAGTAAAGGTCAAATTCAAAGGATATTAATAGCAAGGGCATTATATAAAGATCCTGAGTACTTTTTTCTTGATGAAGCAACCAACTCTATTGATACAAGAAATGAGAAAGCAATTTTAAATAGCCTAGAAAGAGTTTTTAAAGAAAAAACTGTCATTGTTGTGGCCCACCGTTTAAGTACACTGAAGATTGCAGATAATATTATAGTAATGGAAAATGGAAAGATTCTAGAACAAGGAAATCACCAAGAATTAAAGAAATCAAAAGGAGCTTATTATAATTTAGTTAAGGATCAGTTAGAATTATAAAATTAGATAATGGCCGTAAATAAAGAAGAAGAGAAGAGCAAAGAACTTAAGGGATTGATAGCTCAAGGTATTCCATGGATAATTGAAAATGGCATTTCGTTTGTTTTCGTATTTGTTCTAGTAATTGTGATTGGAAGTTGGTTTATACGATATCCTTATTTTATTACATCGAAAGTAATGATATTAAAACAAAACAATTCTACTTTTATGGCGAAAGGTCAATACCTACCTGAAGAAGTATTTAGTATCAAAGAGAAGCAACCTGCAATAATGAAACTCAAATCATGTGACGATAAGAAATATATCAGTATATATGGAAATATTATCTCAATTACTCCCTCAGAAACAAAAAATGAAATAGTATTTTTAGTAGGTAACATAGATAACAATATTGAATTATCTAAATTAGAATGTGCTTTAGCGAAGGAAATAGAAGGTACAATAAGAATAAGTACTAATGATGAGAGAGTATTAATAATAATATTTCGCAGGCTAAAGTCTATGATTATTAAGTAAGAAGCTAGTTTACTTATATTTATTGCTTGTTATTATCTTTATTATTATATATCTTGTTGATATGAAATAATATTTGTTATCTGCCCCGATTAAAGAGTTCCATCATTATTTATTTTAAATCAAAATCTATATGAAATTATTCCCGCTTACTTTAATGCGAATAAGTGGTGGTTCTATTGAGGAAATTAAAACCCTTGAAATTAAAGAAACATTAGAAATTATTGAAGATATTAGTAAATTGGAATTAAAGCTAAGAATAGTAAAAGCCAAGCTAATTGAATTATTGTATCATTTTATACCAACAATCAAGGATCATAAAACTCAAAATTTAATTCTTAATTTTAAAAGGAACATTCACAATGATAGAGTAATTTCTGAGCAAGAGTTGTACATAACCAAAAAGATTTTACGGAAATCCCATGTTAAGTATGTAAATGAATTTTTCCGAATAAAGGAAAGAATTAATAAACTTGTGGAACTTGGATATGATGGTTTTCAAAAAGAATTTAAGCAGACACGAAGAAACCTAAATTCTCTTGCCCAAAACAGCATATTTCAAAAAGGGTTAGTGCTATCAAGCCAATCCTTATTAGAAAGAACATTAACGTATCTTCAAAAAGACCCAAAGCATTTTAAGAAAAAAGAACTGCAAACTGAACAAAGTTTGCTTAAGTATTTAACCAGAATGCACACAAAAACTTCTCCCTATAGTACTTTTACCAACCTTTCAATGGGCAAGATAGTTACTAAACTGTCTAATCTAAAATCTGTAGAAAGTAATTTTATTTCAATTAATTCTAAAGGTGAACCTGCCAAACTAAGCCATATCCGAATCAATAATTTTATTTTTGAGTACCTACTCAATTTATTTTCTAATTATGATAGAATTTATAGGCACCTTCCTTTAAGATTAAATCCTACCTTAAAAAAGGAAACCGCAAAATATGCTTTCTTAACAAACAATGCTAACATTGAATCTTTTCAGAGGTTGTCAGTTAATTCAGTTATTGATCTTTTTAATGAGCTATTTCTCCATCACAATGGTAGCATCATATACAAAGATCTTATTAACATAATTGTTCAAGAGAATTATATTGAAGCTCCAAGAAAGGATATTGCAAATTATGTCAGCCAATTGATTGAATATGGCTTGCTGGAATTTAATATCGGAGTTTCAGGAACAGATCCTGAATGGGATCTGAAACTTCGAAAAGTTTTAAATCCTTTGAAAGCTAAGAATAAATTAATCAGTGAATTAATCAATACATTGATCTATTTGCGAAAGCTTGCTCGTCAATTTGCAATTAGTGATTTTAACGAGCGGAACAGAATTTTAGCAGGAGCTTATAAACGATTGCGAAAAACATGCATGAATATTCATGAAGCTGCCAAATTACCTAAGGAAGAAAGAAGAACTAATGCGGAAATGCAACAACAAATTGCCAAAAGGAACAAAGAAAATATTACTGATACTAAGGATTCAAAAACGAATAAAGCCAATAAAAAAGATCAAAAGAAGAAAAAAAGCCCCTTTAGAAAAAAAACCAACACGTATTTCAATATAAAGCAAGAGCAAATTTTATATGAAGATGTTTCTCTGGAGATTGCTCCTGAAATAGATGAGAAAAAGTTAACAGCGCTTATTAGTAAAATGAATAAATTGATTAAGGAAGTGAATTTATTTGATTCTAGCCATGATTTGCAAGATAGTTTTGTTCATTATTTTTCAAGAAAATACAAGGGCAAAAAGCAAATTGAGTTGGTTACTTTCTATGAGGATTATTATAGGGAGATTAAGATCCCTGAGGCTAAGAGGCAGAAACAATTGCAAGAATCAAGAGGGAAAAAGAAAATTGAAAACAATGATATAAATATGATCAAGAAAGATTCTGTGAAGAGAAAAAATAAGAAAGATGAGACACAAATCGAAATCCCTAAAATTAGAAAAAGAAGAAAATTAAGGGAAACTTGGAAAGATCACTTTTCAAATATTATAGCTACCCAAATCAATTCAAATAAGGATGAATTAAAAATTAGTTTAAATCAAATCAAAAAAAGCGGTAAAGGTTTGGACTTACATAATTATCAAAATCAGCAGGCTTCTTCTTTTGGCTTATTTGTCCACTTTTTTGAAGAAAAGCAACGTAATGGGAGGAAAAAATTAGTGGGTGTTTGTAATGCTACAATACCTGGTTTTGGTAAAATGTTTAGTCGTTTCCTCCATATTTTTGATAATTCTAATACTAATGAATTGCATGAGTGGAATCAAACTTTATGTCGCAATAGTTTATTTACTGAAAATCATGACGCCTCTTTTTTTAATGCAAATATTCACCCTCCACTTATGCCATTTGAGATATCTATGCCCGGCAGCCATAATATGCTTCCTCAAGGAAAACAAATATCAATCACTGACTTAGTATGTAAAGCAAGCAAAAAAGAAGGGCGACTTTTACTATTTCATAAGCCTACTAACAAACAAGTATTTGTATTTAATCTCGGTTTTGAGGGAAACTTGAGACGTTCCAAACTTTTCCAACTGCTAGATAGTTTTTCCTTAATTAAAAAGTTAGGATATTACCCCTTAATAAGTAAAGTAAATGAAATATATAGAAGTGCTAACAATAACTCTTTAGTAAATAAAAAAGAAAGCAACCTATATCTAAAAGATTCAATTAAAAACAAGAAAATAATATATATTCCAAGAATTGTTTTTGAAGGTCAATTAATTCTTCAACGAAAAACTTGGCTCATACCAAGGGAATGCTTACCTTTTAAAAAGCGAGATGAATCAAATTGGAGTTTTTTTTTCAGAATCAAACTTTGGAGCAAACAAAATAATATGCCTGATGAAATATTTATATTTATTAATGACAGGCAACAAGCAGTAAAAACAAATGAACAAGTAAGGCCAAGAAAAAAAATCGGAAGAGATGATTATAAACCCCAGTATATTTCCTTTAATAGCCCGCTTTTGATAAATCTGTTTGGAAAGTCAATTGAAAGAGTTCCTTCATTGCTTCGAATAGAAGAAATGTTGCCAAATTCAAAACAATTGTTTGCTATTGGGAAAAATAAATATCCTGTGGAGTTTGTTGTTCAATGGTATGAATAAAAATAGAGTGAGAAAAAAAATTTGGTTAACTGCTCACTTGTTTTATGCGGGTAATTTTGATGTATTCCTAAAAAGCACAGTACTTCCATTTGTAAAACAAGTTTTAGACTCAAAGGATGCAGAGCAATTTTTTTTCATTCGTTACAACGAGCAGGGGATGCACATTCGATTGCGTTTCAAAGGAAGTGAAGACAGTTTGCTGTCAAGGGTTAAACCTCATTTGAAAAATTATTTTTCTAAATTTTTCAAAGAACATCCTTCACAACGTTTAGAATTTGAAGAAGTGGAAAATGTGCTTAAAGCAGAAAAAATGTACCCAAACAACTCAGTACAGTTTATGGATTATGAACCTGAATTTGAAAGATATGGAGGCCCAACTGGAATGAGGATATCAGAAATGCAATTTGAATGTTCTTCCAGAGCAGTCTTGTCTTTGTTACCAAAAAGCAATAGATGGAATAATGAAAAATCAATTGGCGCAGCTATACAAATGCACCTTGGATTTGCAAATGCTTTTAAAATGGACGATAATGATATGCAAAAATTCTTTGAAAGGATTTTTCTTAATTGGCTTAAGAGCCCATATCTATACACTAGAGCTATTCATGACTTATCTGAAAAAGAGATGGAAAAAAATAAAAAAATATTGATTAGAAACGCTGAGGAATCCTTCTCAAAGCAAAGAGACTACATTGTAAATTATGTTAAAGTGTTATGGACTAATATTAAAGGAAATACCGAATATGACAAACAATGGCTAAATATTTGGAATATTGAAATGGCTGAGATTTATAAAATGTTGCAAGATGCTAAAAGTAAAAACCTATTAAAAGTTTCAAATTATCTCAACTCAACACCGCAAGCTGATGAGAAATTATTTCAAATGGATCTGTTATACCTATATAGCAGCTATGTACATATGACTAATAATAGATTAGGGATAAAGCAAATAGACGAGGCATATGTAGCTTATTTGATAGCTCAGAGTATTAAATTTTAGATTAACGCTGTATTTTCTTCTATTTGTGCAATTTTAAATTGCATGTGGATTTAATATATATCCAACATACCCGCAATTACATATCATACAATAAAAATAATAAGGGATTAATCCTGGGAGGTAAGCGTGGCTCTTTCCCAAGTACTTTGAGCAAATGTGCTATCAATGAATTCTTCAAACCGGATCAAAGCATACGGATGATGAAAATTACCATTTATGACCTGTTTTCTCTTATTTCCAATTCTCAGAAAAGTAATTGTTGTCGGCAGGTCGGCAACCATGATATTTCCCTCCGGGTACTTATCCTTTAATTCGAAATACGCCTCATCTTCAGCTATTGCAATGATCAAGGACATCTGCTCTTTAGTAATTAGCGTTCTGTAGTAACCGGGTGTCATCCCTTCTACAAAATCCTTAACATGATAGACGACCTCACCTTTTGAGAAGATAGATATTTTGTAAACAGGACACCTGCCAAAGCAAGGAGTGCGGGTAATGCTTGCAAATAAGGAATCATCGGTAGGATAGAGAATATAGCCCTTTGCAGAATCAACGATGATCTTATCATAGCTTTCCCTACCATTTTTCGCATACACTTGGTCCTCAACTTTAGAGACTTCCTCCACAACCTCAATTACCTCTTTTGATTCGTTAGATTCCCTATCCTTTTTACATTTATTCCCGGTCAGAACAAAAGTGCAGAAAAGGATAAATAGGATACCAATATGATTTTTCATTTATTTCCGCTTTTTCTTTCGGGTGTCCATTTGATTTTTCTGGATTTTTTCAAGTCGTTTCTGAAAATTCGATTTCCCCTTCTTTTTCGACTTTCGCTCCTTCATTTTTTGTAGCACCTCTTGCTCATTGATGAAGAATTTTTTCAAGATAAATTGCTGAGCAAAAGAAATAATGTTGGTGAGAAAATAGTAATAAGTTAATGCAGCTGAAAAATTGTTAAAAATGAAAAGCATCATGATGGGCATAAGGTAGGTCATCATTTTCATTTGACCCATTTGAGCAGATGCTCCTGTCATTTGAGAATTCATTTTCGTGTAAATAATGGTAGTCACACACATGAGTAGTGTAAATAGGGAAATATGATCACCATAAAAAGGGATAGAGAATCCATCATGGAAGGTAAAAATTGAATCGTAGGTTGACAGATCGTCAGCCCAAAGAAATGACTTTTGACGCAACTCTATAGATGTTGGAAAAAAGTAGTACATAGCTATCAGCACAGGCATTTGCAAGAGCATTGGGAAACACCCTCCCAGCGGGTTCACCCCGGCCTGCCGGAAAAGCTTCATCTGCTCCATACTTACCTTTTGCTGATCATTGGGATGCTTCTTTTTCAATTCATCTATCTCTGGTTTAAGAATCTTCATTTTGGCTCCAGATAGGTAGGTTTTATAGGTAAGTGGAGAGAGCACTATTTTGATAAACAGGGTAAGAATGAAAATAATGATCCCATAGTTTTGGATATGGTCATTCAAAAGGTTAAAAATGAAGATGATCACATATTTATTGATCTGCTTAACAATTGGCCAGCCAAGAGGTATTAGACTCTCTAGCTCCTTATCATAGGATTTCAGGGTATTATAGTGGTTTGGCCCGATATAGAATTTCATCGGAAATTCAGAGGATGGCTTATGGTTAAATGGGATACTTAACTCCGAGGTCAGTGTCTTTAAAAGTGTGTCAGATTCATTATTGGCAACCAGACTAAGGTTTGCATAACCGAAATTATTTTTTGCAATTAAGGAGATGCTAAAGAATTGTTGCTTATAGGCGATCCATTCGATAGGTGTAGATATCTTTTCTTCATCATCTTTACTAGTTTGGCTCAACCAATCCACTTCATCGCCGGCGAATTTATAATACAAGGTGGTATACCTCCGCTCCGGCTTGATACTTCTTTCCTGCCTGATTATGTTTGATTGCCAGGCGAGGGTAATATCGTTACTATTCTTCTGGATCACTTCATCCATTCCAACAAAGTTCAACTCATAATCGATCATGTAGGAGCCTTTGTTCACTGTATATCTTTGCTCCAGGTATTTAGTTTTGGTGCCTGCATATAGCCTGAAAGAAATAGTTTGAGAATGATCACCTGAGGTAGTCAGAGAGGTAACTTTATCAAAATAGAGATCCTTAGTTTGAATTATTTGACCCTCAGAGGCAAACTGATAATCGAAAACAGTTTCTTCACCGTTGATTAATGTAATGGAATTAGAATCATAGGTCTTATATCCGAGGATATCAACTTTGTAGATACGTCCGCCTTTATTTGAAAAGGTGATTTTTAAAAAGTCGGATTCAATGGTAGAGAACTCTTCCTCACCTTTAGTAGCATTTGTAAAAAGACCTAGTTCCCTGATCTTCTTTTGCTGAGTAGAATCATTTATTACAGTATCAATGGGTTGAGCATTCAATTCTTCCTCTTCAAGTTGTGTCACGATTTGAGGGGGTGCTGTTGGTTCTTTTATTGAGTCCTGTCTTGCTATTTCAATTTGTGCAATGGAGTCTTCAGCCCTACGAATTGCTTCCTGCTGCTCGAGATTGTCTTGATTGAAAAGGTAAAAGAAAAAGAAAACAATCCCTATCAGAATAAACCCAATTATCGTATTCCTATCCATTATTTAGCATTTCAAAATATTAGTGATGGTTGCCCGATTCAATTAATAGGAGCCATCTTTTTTTTATCCTGATTCCCAGTGTTGTCGCCCTTTTGTGACACATGTTTGACAGCAGTTTTGATGAAGTCAACGAATAATGGGTGTGGCACATCGACTGTGCTTTTTAGCTCAGGATGAAACTGTACACCTATAAACCATGGGTGTCCTTTTAGCTCGATGACCTCAACCAAATTGTTGTCAGGGTTGATGCCGGAAGCTACCATGCCTCCTTTTTCAAACTCCTTTAGGTAATCATTGTTAAATTCAAAACGGTGGCGATGCCTTTCCGACACATTGGTGGTATTATAAATTTCACCAATCAATGTATCATCTTTAATATCACAAGGATAGGCACCAAGCCTCATTGTGCCCCCCTTATTAACGATTTCCTTTTGCTCTTCCATGATGCATATGACAGGTGATCTTGCATTCTTGTCAATTTCAGTAGAATGGGCATCAGTGATATTTAGAACATTTCTGGCAAATTCAACGACGGCACATTGCATGCCCAGGCAGATGCCAAAGAAAGGGATGTTGTTTTCACGGACATATTTGATCGCTTCAATTTTACCTTCAATACCCCGTTCCCCAAATCCGGGTGCTACCAAGATCCCATTTAGATGGGCCAATCTCTCAACAACATTCTTGTCTGAAATTTCTTCGGAATGTATGGTTTCAACAATAACATTGCACTCATTTATCGCTCCTGCATGGATGAATGATTCATTTATCGATTTGTAAGCATCTTGCAGTTCAACATATTTTCCGATCAGCCCAATTCTAACCTCTGACTTGGGGGTTTTGAGTTTGGCTAAAAATGCCTCCCATTTCACCATATTGGGCTGTTGGTTTGTAGAAAGCCTTAATTTTTCGAGTATGGTGATATCCAATTTTTCTTTCTGCATTTCAATGGGGACATCATATATCGTTTCAACATCTATGGCTTCAATTACACTGTTGATCTCTACGTTACAAAATGAAGCAATTTTTCTTTTTATACCCGGTGTAAGAGGATGGGAGGTCCGGCAAATAAGTATGTCGGGTTGTACGCCTGTCTCTAAGAGGTCTTTAACTGAATGTTGCGTAGGTTTTGTTTTAAGCTCTTTGGCCGCTTGAAGGTAGGGGATAAGGGTAAGATGAACTACCAGGCAATTATAGTCTCCTAGTTGCCATTTTAGTTGCCTAACAGCTTCAATGTATGGAAGTGATTCAATATCCCCAACAGTACCACCGATCTCTGTGATCACAATATCAAATTCTCCTTTCTCACCAATAAGAAGCATCCTTCGCATGATCTCGTCTGTAATATGGGGAACAACTTGTACGGTCTTTCCGAGGTATGCACCTTCGCGCTCTTTATTGATAACCGTTTGATAGATCAATCCGGTGGTAACATTATTGGCTTGAGAAGTTGGGATATTAAGAAATCTCTCGTAATGTCCCAGATCCAGATCCGTTTCAGCACCATCTTCAGTGACATAGCATTCTCCATGCTCATATGGATTGAGGGTGCCTGGGTCCACATTGATATATGGGTCAAATTTTTGAATCGTTACCCGGTAACCTCTTGACTGAAGTAGTTTTGCTAATGAAGCTGATAGGATACCTTTACCAAGAGAGGAGGTAACACCACCCGTAACAAATATGTATTTGGCCATGTTTCAGTGTTTTAAAATAGATCAAAAGTGCTTTTTTTATCCAATTTGGGAAATTGTAAAACACTTAAAGACCCGTGAAACTATTACTTATTACGGGATTCAAAGGTACGAACAATTTTTGAGCACACAAAGATTATTGATAACAAATTATAAACAATCAAAAAAAATGGTGAAATGTGCGCCGGTTTTTCGCATCTCTGTGAAGTAAAGTGTTAGCCATATTTGCAAAAGAGATCAACGAAATAATGAGCCCGCTGTGATAAACATGATGAGAACCATGAGTATGTATATGGAGATAACGATAATCGTCATTATCCCAATATACTTATAATGAGATTTTAGATTAACAAAAGCACGGTTCAAGAGTGTTGAATCATTTGCTAGCAAGGCTTTTTTGATATTCACAGAAAAATTATAGAGATAGTTGACAGGGAAAAAATAAAGTATTGCAAAGACGATATATACAATACCAATAGTATAACTAGGGAATCCCATGAGGTCTGGTCCAGCCTTACCACTGAACATTGTAAAAATTGTACTTGCAAATAAGCCACCTAATACCATTAATCCTATAGCGATAAATCCCAAGATAGCAAGGAAGTTGGCCCATTTACCGATCTCACTCAGATAATAGGATATCTCATCTGAAATCTCAAGTTTTTGTGTTGCTGAATTTGGTGAATGTTCATTTTCATTTTGCATGATATTTTATTTTATAAGTGAAATAAAATAGATCTATTTTCTCACCAAATATATAATTTAATTTACTTATCCCATAATTAGCATAACCAAAAAAAGGTTCCTGTATGATGGCAAGAGGCTTTGGCGTTAAGGGAAGGTCTTTGTTACTTTGCCTTACTAAAACGTTTGAACGTCGTACGTAAAGGAGTCTGTAATTTTATGAAATATAATCCGCTGCTCAGCCCATTTAAGTTGATTGCGTACTCCCTTTCTTTTACATATTCTGATCCTTCGTACATGATCAATTCCCCCATAATATTGTGCACACTTACTATCAATTCAGTGGGTTGTTCAAAGATAATTTCTACGTTGAGAAGATATTTCTAAAGAGTTTGTTGATTGCCCAAAACTGGGTCCAATACTGAGTAACAGTGTAGCAATAGCGAGTAAGAAAAATGTTTTAATAGCAGTAGTTTTTCTGTTTTCAATTTGGCTAAAAAATAAAAAATAGTGAGATTAGGTGAGTATTCAAAGAAATAACAAGTATTTTATGATTTTTGGCATATTATTGTGAATTAAAAAGGGTACCATTAGTCACCATAGAGATTGTTTTATATTTCCATCAATTGATGCTCGACAAACTCCCGGACACAGGCTGCACCCCCTTCTTTTGATAGGACAATGTCTACAGCATCACGAATCTTTTTAACCGCATCTGAAGGGCATGCGCTAACTCCAACAAGTTGAATAACGGCCAGATCATTAACATCATCTCCAATATAAGCCATATCGCTGAGGGGGATATTCATCTCTTTGCTCCATGATCGAATCACTTCATGCTTAGGTTCCGTACCAACATATACTTTGTCAATTCCCAGGATAGCAGCCCGTGATTCAACGATCTCTTTACTGTTACCAAGCCCTGAACTTAATATGGCAACAGGGAGGCCATTTTTGATAAGGTGTGTAATGGCCACACCATCCCTTGTATTGAATTTTTTTTGTTGTTCACCTGTAGCAGAGTAATACATGCCACCATCTGTTAATACGCCATCAACATCTAAGACCAGTAATTTGATATTCTTATTGAAGTCTGACATTTAAATAATTTTCTTTCCTATGGCAGAAGCTATAGATGAAAGACTTTTGTGCAATGCTTCAAACTCCTCGTGGCTTAATTGTTGTGCAGCATCAGATTTTGCAACTTTAGGTTCAGGGTGTGTTTCTATCAGCAACCCTTCAATACCCATAGCGATGCAAGCTCTTGCCAGGTCAGGTACTCCATAGGCATGTCCCATTGCATGGGTAGGGTCAAGGATTATTGGGAGATTTGTGAATTCTTTCAGGTAAGAGACTCCGCAAAGGTCAAGGGTAAATCTTGTTTTCGTTTCAAAGGTTCGGATGCCTCTTTCGCAGAGGATCACCTCATTATTCCCTCCGGATAAAATGAATTCTGCTGCTTGTACGAACTCCTGTAAGGTGGCTCCAAATCCTCGTTTCAGAAGAACAGGTTTCCTGGATTTCCCACATTTTCTTAAGATACCTTGGTCATACATGGCCTTGGCGCCCACCTGGATAATGTCGGTATATTCGATCACATCGTCGGCATGGGTTGCGTCTCTTATTTCAGTAATGATCAATAAGCCATATTCCTCCCTCACTTTACTTAATAGCTTCAGCCCTTCCAATCCCATTCCCTGGAAAGTATATGGTGAAGTCCGAGGCTTATAACAACCTGCCCTTAGCGTAGTAACTCCCAGCTTTTTACAAAGCTGTGCAGATTGTTGGATCTGTTCTTCAGATTCAATAGAACAAGGGCCTGCAATTATTAAGGAATTATTATGGTTGCCGCCAATATATTGATCTCCGATCTTAATAGCTCTTTTTTCTGACACATAATTTTTGTGTGCCAATTGGATATCAGAATCAAAGACAAAGTAGTTATCTATAAAACCTTCGAATTTACTATTCAACTCCTTCATTTTTGATGAAGTAACGAGTGTTATCATCCCATTATTTGTGATAACTTCAGCTTTCAATTCAGCAGCAATAGCATCAATCTTTGATGCATCGAGCTCTTTTTTTAAATGTATGATCATGATTCACCTTTAATTAAATTGTGAAATTTAAGGGTACCTACCGGTTCGTTGTCATCATTCAATACCGGTAAAAATAATATAGGGAAGTTCTGATTTTTGATCATCTCCAATAGTTCATTGATGTTCTTATTCTCATTAATGCTAACTGGCTCCCTATTGACCAGGTCTTTTATGAGAATATCATTCAGATCTTCAATGTTATTGATCAATCCTTTTCTAACATCAGCATTAGTGATGATCCCTTCCATTTTCCCACTTTCATTAGCCACAATAGTATACCCCAATTTGTAGTCCTCAATGGCTCGGAGTACATCTATGAACTTAATATCACTGTTCATTTTCAAGATCGGAGTTTCATCAATGTTCAGCATAAAATCCCTTACCATGTATTGTGAGTTTATATCATCGCTTTTAAGATTCAGTAACCCGGCGCCCACAGAGTAAGAATTCATTAGGTATGAGCCGGATACTGCCGCATAGATCCCCATATTTCTGAGTATAAAAGATATTTCATCATTAACACCACCATCCACATGAATCCTCTTCCCGGGGTATACAGCTCGAAAATCTCTGATCTTTCTAAAATTCTCGTTTTCAAATCTTCCGCCACTTTTTCCAGGCACTGTAGTCATAAATAAGATGAAGGAGAATTGATCAGCATAGTCTGCGAACACATCCATAGGTGTACCAGATACGATAGCCAGGCCCATTTGCGAAGAGATATCATCAGGGATTTCAATTTTTTCTTTAAGATCTTCGAATTGAAATGTGACAAGATCTGTGGCTGTTTCCCGAATAAGGGGAAAGAATTTTTCTGGTTCAGAAGAAATAATATGCAAGTCGATAGGGGTGGAACTTATTTTTTTGATCTTTTTAATATCATCAAAAACCCCAAGGTCGTCCAGGCAATCGATGTGGAAAAAGTCGATATGATGGTTGTCGAGTTCTATAACCAGATCTTCCAGATTGGTATTCGTATTGGAATATATTGAGGCTGAGATCTTCATGGTTTAACTTGTAAAAATAATTTCCGCAAAGGTACGATATAATATCCATTTGAGGAACCCAAACAGCTGTTAATCATACTACTTTAAGTGTCATGGGGAGGTGATCAGAGAAATTAGCGGGTAGGGAAGGAATGGGGAACTCTTTAAGGTATAATTCAAGACACAAAGGGAATATTGTAGAATGAACCAATGTATTCTTTGAATTTAGCCCCTATTAAATCCCCCTAACCCCCTTTTCAAGGGGGAATATATCTTTTAGGGATTGGAGTATGTTTTATTGTTTGAGTTGTACATAATAATTACAA
>CAZNGA010000076.1:0-13693 GCA_964572485.1 uncultured Chitinophagales bacterium | reverse complement strand
AATGGTAAAAAGGCGCGATAATCAAGAAATGAAATTGGAGCTAATGAATGGATCAATCTTTCAAGTTATCGGAACGGATAAAATTGATAGTATTGTAGGTACTAATCCTGTTGGTTGCATCTTTTCTGAATATGCTCTCCAAAACCCTATCGCGTGGGATTTCATCCGACCTATTCTCAGAGAGAATAAAGGTTGGGCGGTTTTTAATTATACGCCAAGAGGGAATAATCATGGGAAATTCATGTACGAAATGGCACTTGATAATAGGGATTGGTTTTGCCAGAAACTTACAGTGGACGATACAAAACGACCAGATGGATCACCAGTAATTACTCCAGAAGATGTTGAAGCAGAAAGAGCTGAGGGGATGGATGAGGACTTGATTCAGCAGGAGTATTATTGTTCTTTTGCTGGGTTTATACAGGGTAGTTATTACTCTAAAATCTTGCAAAAGGCTGAAATAGAAAGGAGAATAGGAAATGTTCCACATGAAACAATCCTGGAAGTGGAAACTGCTTGGGACCTGGGTGTGGGCGATTCTACTGCCATTTGGTTTATACAAAGAACTGGGAAAGAAATACGACTTATTGATTATTATGAAACAACGGGGGAAGGTCTGCCATACTACATTAAGATGCTCAGGGAAAAGCCTTATATTTATAGCAATCATTATGCTCCGCACGATATTATGGTTAGAGAACTTGGGACTGGAAAGAGTCGTTATGAAACGGCACTCTCCCTCGGAATTAATTTTATCGTAGTACCGCGCTTATCCGTTGAGGATGGGATAGATGCTGTAAGGAACATGCTCCCGAAATGCTGGATTGATAAGGAGAAAACAAAGCAGGGCTTAGATGCTCTTTGGGAATATCACAAGGAATATGATGATAAAAGGCAGGAATTTAAGAATAAGCCTTTTCATGACTGGAGTTCTCATGGGTGTGATGCTCTCAGAACCTATGCAGTAGGTAGGAAGGGAACTGGCAAGGTGGCTACTCCTCCCAGAGAAATCAGGATGGGGCAAACTACTAACACTTCTTGGATGGGGATGTGACATGAAAGACTTTGAAAAATTCAAGAAATATTTTATGGAGTATGCAAGACAGTTTGGAATAGATAAAGAGTATGATATTTATTTTGATCGTAAAAAATTAGAAAGTTGGGCGTCTATTTCGGCAGATTCAGAAGGTTGCTGGGCAACAATATCTTTTTCCACAGAGAAGCCAAGCAAGTTTCATGTGAGCAATGGGTATAACCTGAAAGAAACAGCGAAGCATGAAGCAATCCATTTATTGCTTTTTCGTTACAGGAATTTGGCGTATAACAGGTTTGCAGGCGAAGAGGAACTTTACAGAGAATTTGAGAGAATAACAACTGTCTTATCGAAGGTGTTTAAATAATGGGCAATGATAAATTCAACAGAGGATCTAAAAAAAATGAAGGTAGGGGGCTAATTGTCTTGACTTCCCACGATAAATATGATTCACTTATTCAAACGAAAGAAGAGTTAAAAAAAGAAATTATAGAAACATCTAAATTAATTACAGCAATAACAAAAAAGATAAAGAAAATTCAAATGAGTTTGTAGTCTAATTTCCCGTTAGTTCAGGAAACCAAAGACCGCTTTTAGTGTGATACTCCAAGTCACATTAGATTCGGTCTTTTTTTTTGGAGAAAATTATGGGTAAGAAAACAGTAGGTGTACCACCTAATTCAAAGCCAATTCCAGTAGCTCAGGCTAATCCAACTGTGAGGAAATAATGGCAGTTGACGATAGTAAATCAGCTAATCCTACTGGCGAGAATGATGTTTTTTCTTCTGACGAGGAAATTCATGCAGAAGCGTTAAAACGCTTTGAGGAATCAGAGGATGGCGAAAGGGAAATAAGAGAGGAAGCATTAGAGGACTTAAACTTTGTCTTTAATGTGGGGGAGGGCCAATGGGATAATGCCGTCCGAGCTGAGCGTGGTGAACGTCCTATGATCGTGGTGAATAAACTCAAAAAGTTTATTAATCAGGAGATAGGTAGAAATCGTCAAAGTCGCTTTAAAATGAAGGTGTTAGGAGTTGATCTTAAAGCCGATCCAAAGGTAGCACAGATATATAATGGAATCCTCAGAAACATTGAGTATCAGTCAACCGCGGATGTGGTGTATGATACTGCATACAAATATGCTCTTTCAGGAGGGTTTGGTTATTTCAGGGTTATTACGAAGTTCTGTGATGATTCTTTTGAACAGGAAATCCTCTTGAAGCGCGTAGCAAACCCATTTCAAGTTCATTTTGACCCAAATGCCAGAGAATTTGACTATTCAGACGCTAATTATGCTTTTATTGAAGAAATAATGTCCAGAAAGGACTTTGAAAGGCGTTATCCTGGAAAAGCTGCTACCGAACCTAATCAATCCGGGAACATAGGTACCCGGTATGATGGGTGGTTTCTTAAAAATGGGGTTAGGGTAACGGAGTATTTCCGTAAAGTACCCACCACCAAAACCATAGTACAGCTTGAAACCGGGGAAGTAGTAGAATTAACCGATAAAGTGCAGGATTTTTTAAATAAATCCAAAATTAAGATAGTTAAAGAGAGGAAGGTTAAGACCCATAAAATCAAGTGGTTAAAAATGAGTGGGTCAGACATATTAGAACCAGAGAAGGATTGGGCCGGGAAGTTTATTCCGATTATACCAGTTCTCGGAGATGAGGTGTTTGTAGATGGCAAGAGGTATCTGCACTCTATGATTCGGGATGCTAAAGACCCGCAGCGTATGTACAATTATTGGAGGTCGTTGGCAACAGAACTGGTCGCATTAGCTCCAAAAGCTCCTTTTATGGTAACACCAGAGCAAATTAAGGGTTTTCAGCCGCAATGGGAAGATGCAAATAGGAAAAACTACCCATATGTGCTGTTTAATGCTGTACCAGGGTTGGAAAAACCTGCGAGAGAGCCGCAAACACAAGTCCCGCAGGGGGTAATGAACGAAGCCCAGGTATCTCAGTTTGATATTGATGATACGATAGGGAAATTTGAAGCCAGTAAAGGCGCGCCTTCTAATGAAAGAAGCGGAAAAGCTATCCAAACGCGCATTCAAGTATCAGAACGGGGATCATTTATGTTCCCTGACAATATGCGTAGAGCTATGGTATATGCTGGCAGGATAATGATAGACCTGATCCCTAAGATATATGATACAAACAGAATATTGAGGATCAGGGGATCAAATAATCAAGAAGAATTGGTGGAAATTAATAAGGTAATTGGTCAGGATAAAGATGGAAACCCAATAATGATGAACGATCTTAATATGGGGAAATTTGATATTGAAGCGAATATCGGTCTTTATACTACCCAGAAAGAAGAAACCTTGCAGAAATTGATTGAAGTATTGCAATTTACGCCTGATGCTGCTCCGTTGATTGCTCCAACGATTATCCGAAATATGGATATTGATGATGGAGAACAATTAGCGCAGCAGTTAGAGGGTGCAACGCAACAAGTTGTTGCTAATCCGCAAGCTGGATCACCTGGACAGATTCAGTAATGCGAGAGATTGGGGAGGTTTTATGCCAGAGGGTGAACAGATGGTCATGGATGAAGTTATTGGTGGGGAAAATCCAACCCAAGAACCAGAGCAAGCCAATGTTGAGGTTAACGAGGAAGGAACTGGAGAAGCGGCTGGAGGAAAGGTTGAAAGCCAGGAAGCTGTAGCTACAGAAGAAGTAGAACAGCCGATTGAGGATAAGCCGAAAAAAAGTTCCAAAATGCCGAATAGGATTAAACGCGCTTTAGAAGCGAAAGAACAGGCACAGCGTGAGAACGCGGAGTTAAGACGGCAACTCGCTGAACAAAAGCAACCTGAGATTGGGCCAAAACCGAATGAGGATGATTTTGAAGAATATGAAGATTATAAGGCAGCTCTTGATTCATATTCGGAGAAGAAACTTGATGCTACAGTTGACGCTAAAATTAGGGAAGTTAAAGCTAAAGATTCTGGTCAACAGGTGGCAAATTATACTCAGGAAGTATTTTTAGCATTTCAAGAACAGGTTAATGAGCTTGCAAAAGATAGGCCCGCGGATTTTAAGGCAAAAGTAGATGAGTTATCTAAAACAGGACGATTTAACGATTTTACTAAGGAATATATCCTTTCATCTGATAGGGGAGCGGATATTTTATACCATTTTGCCAATAACCCGGGTTATGCTCAGGACGTATTGAACTCAAATAGTGTGCAATCGTCAAGAAAACTGGTTGCTTTGGAATCCAGGATCATAACGGAAGGAAGTACAAAAAAAATAAGTTCCGCGCCTGATCCTATCAATCCGATAGGGGGTCAAAATGCTGGAGCTGTTAATTTAAAATTATCAGACATGGACAAACTTTCAAGTAAAGAATGGTTGGCAAAGAGGAATGCTGATCTTAAAGCGAAAGGGAAGCCGTTGTCTTTCTAAAGGAGAAGTAATAAATGGCTAATACAATTTTAACCCCAACTGCGGTAACTCGTGAAGCTCTACGGGTTCTGCATAACAATCTGGTTTTGGTAAAGACTATTAATCGCCAGTATGATAGTTCGTTTGCTGTTGGCGGAGCGAAAATCGGTAGTTCTTTGAAGATCAGAAAACCTAATGAATTTACTGTTCGTACTGGAGCTACGTTGAACGCTCAGGATGTTTCTGAAACCAGTGAAACTCTAACAATCGGTACTCAGAAAGGTATTGATGTAAACTTTTCATCTGCGGAACTCACTCTGGATTTGGATGACTTCTCAGAAAGAATATTGAAACCTGCTATGGCGCGGCTTGCATCTGAAATAGATGCAGTCGTGTTTACAGATTTCAAGAACAATGTTGCTAATTTGGTTGGTACTCCTGGAACTACACCTGCAACTGCTCTTATCGCATTGCAGAACGGAGCTAAAATGGATGATTTCGCGGCTCCCCGGGATGACCAACGGTACTTAACTGTCAACCCTGCTGCTCAGGCAACTATGGTTGATGCGTTAAAAGGTTTGTTTCAGCAGAGTTCTGCAATATCAGAACAGTATAGAAGAGGTATGATGGGTACTGCTCTTGGTTTTGACTGGAGTATGTCGCAGAATGTTCCTGTCCATACTGTTGGTGCTATCGGTGATAACACTATTGATATTAATGATACTCCGGTAGAAGGTGATACCACAATGGATGTTGATGGAGCGAGTGTTGCTGCTCCTACCGTTAAACAGGGTGATGTATTTACTATTGCTGGTGTAAATGCTGTGAATCCCGAAACCAAGCAAGACCTCGGATTCGTCAAACAGTTTGTTGTTACTGCGGATGCAACTGGTGCCGCTAACGCAATCACTGGTATGGCTTTTAGTCCTTCTCTCCAGGCAAGTGGAGCTAATCAGAATATTTCCGCATTACCTTCTGATGGGGATAGACTTACTTTCGTTGGTACTTCTTCTACTGCATATCCGATTAACATGGGATACCACAGAGATGCAATGGCTGTTTCTTTTGCTGATCTGGAAATGCCGCGTGGTGTTGATTTCGCGGCAAGAGAAGTTATGGACGGAATCTCAATGAGAGTTGTCAGACAGTATGACGTTGTAAATGACAAGTTCCCAACGAGAATTGATGTTTACTTCGGGCAGAAGGTTATCAGACCTGAACTTGCTTGTAAATTAATTGGTTAAACCTACTGGGGGGCTTTTATAGCCCCCCGTCACTTTTATTTGGAGGAAAAAAAATGGCTGTTGAAAATTTATTTGGTGGCAATGATGATGGTGCTACTTTTGGTACTGATACCACTCAGGCAATATCATTTTACGGTGTAACCGCGGTTAATCAGAGGACAAGTGGCGATCAGGCTGCTGTCGCTACAACTGCTGCTGTTTCAACGGCAGGGAATTTTGGTTATAGTTCTGCTCAGGCTAATGCCATTGTAACTCTGGTAAACAGGATGAGAGCTGATCTTGTAACTCTCGGGTTAATCAAAGGCTCATAATTGGAGGGGGAGCGAAAGCTCCCCTTTTTAAGACATGATTTATACCGAACCCAATAAGTTCGCCCAACCCTACAGCCTTACCAAAGATGATAATGGTACGATTGCCGTAAGGGGTTACCAAAATTATAATCTCTTTGATGATCGTGTGGAAATATTAGATAGTTTTACAACTGAAAAATTTAACATGGTTTCTCCTTATCTTAAATGTAAAGGGAAAAGCGTGTTGGATATAGGGTCAAGTGGCGGTTTATATTCTCTTTTTGCTAAGTTCAATGGAGCAGCTTGGGTTTCTTCTGTTGAAATGGACAAAGTTTATGCTGATGGTTTTAGAAAAACATTAAAATATATCGGCAATAAAGGTTGTCTTGATGTTGTTTTAAATAGCAGAATAACAGATGTTAAATGTAAGGGGGATATAGTTTTATCCCTTGCCATGATCCATTGGCTCTATAGTTGTACTGAAACCTTTGGTAGTTTAGACAAAGTCATATCTTATCTTAAAAGCCTTACCCATGAAGTGTTAATCTTGGAATGGATTGACCCTTCCGATCCCTGTATTAAATTTTTTAAGCATACGGATTTCAACCCGGACGTTAAGACGGATGAGTATACTAAGAATAACTTCTTAGATGCTCTCTTGAAAAACTTTGGGAAGGTGGAATTTGCAGGAGAATTGAATCCTACCCGTGAAATATATGTAGTTTATAATCGGCCGGATATTGGCGCGACGAGCAGTACATTTATCAATAAACCAGAGGGTAGAATTGCAAAGACAGTTGCTGCTAAATGGGATTTTGATGTCTTTAAAAATGAGCTTTTTTGGTTAAATAAGTTAAAAGATTGTGTAAGATTTCCTGATCTCGTAAGGCATATCGATAATACAATGGTTTTGTCTTATGAAGGGGAGCAGTTAACAAAAGAGAATCTGCCAGCAGACTGGAGAGAGCAAGCGAATAATATCCTGGAATTGCTGGATAAGTATGGATGTTCTCATAATGATATAAAACCAACGGAACTTTTAGTGAAGAATGGTGAATTGAAGTTGATTGACTTTGGATGGGCTTCTAAGAAGGATGAGCCTTTACCAGAAAATTACCCGCCTGATCTTGGCGGAGGTTATAGATATTCATCATCCAAAACAGATGATTCTTGTTCACTATTTAAAGTTCTGGAGGAAGTTAATGAAAATAATAATAGCAACACCGTTTTATGAAATAAAGGGTTACAGTCCGTACATTAGCAGTTTGATGAATACGGTGAAGGGTCTTAATGAGTTGGGAATGGAGTATAGTTACTATGAGTTGTCTGGTGATAGCTATGTAGATCGCGCAAAAAATACCATAGCTAATAGATTTATGCAGAGTGATTATACGCATCTTTTTATGATTGATTCAGACCTTGCTTGGGATGTAGCAGGATTTATGAGGATAATAAAGGACGCTAAGTATTTTGATGTGGTAGGTGGGGCGTTCCCGAACAAGAATAATTGGAATTCATACGGAGCTATTCTGCGAACTGATAAGGGTGGTTTTCCGGTAGGACATGATAGGGATGGAATCAGGGTTTTAGATGCTCTTGCAATCCCCGGCGGGTTTGTAATGTATTCTAAAAAGGCTTTTAAGATGGTGCAAGGTTCTGTTAACACTTATGTGGATGATAAGTCAGGAGATAAGAAAGGCACAGAGTTTTATGAGTATTTTAGATGTGATGTTGTTGATAAACAACGAATGGGAGAGGACGTTTACTTTCAGAATAAGTTTAGACAAGCTGGTGGGAGGGTCATGTTAGAACCTAATATTCATTTCAGTCATTATGGAGTGAAGGGTTGGAATGGGAACTTCCATGAGTATTTAATAAGTCAACCTAAAGTAGAGGGGGTGAAAAAAGATGGGAACGCCTAAAACAACTTTAACAGGTGCAGTAAAAGGTGGAAAGACTGGTAGTGGTGGAATGACATCAGTTAAGAATAGTGCTGGAATACCGAAAGACACTAAAAAACCAAATTAAGGAGAGATTATGCCGCAAGGGTTAAAAGAATGGTTGTACAAAGAAGGGGATAGGCATAAGTTTTATCCCCAGGATATTGGCAAGGCTTTGCAGGATGGATGGATGCGAGAGGAAAATATTGCCCCAGGAGCTCCACCTGAGCCAGAGCCAGAAACATTGGCAGAAAAAGTGAAAAAGAAGGTTACTCACAGGAGGAAGAAGAAATGATTGATAGATTAGAGCCGAATGACTTTAATCCTTCCCCGATCCCTAATGATGAGCTCTCCCTGGGAATGGTTGAAAAGGGTAATAAGGTTAAAAAAATAAAGGTTGTTAAACCCCCTGTTCGGATCACTATCAGGGAGGTAGTTAACGGTTTTGTAATTGAAACTTCGTCTGAGTTTAGTCATAGTTCTTTGATTGCTAAAACTAAGGCGGAAGCTCTGGAGATTGCAAAGGGGTTGATGGAGTAATGGGTGACCACTTAGTTTCTCAACACTTACAGGAATTTGGTTTAGAAGTGTCTAAGGGGAATGTTCCAGGACATAGACAGATTCATAAGTTTGGAGAACATAATGGGGTTCCTGCTGCATGGACAACAATACGACATTCAACGGCTACTGGTCTGTATGTTTATTTAACAGCAAACACAGCACTAACAATTTCCTCGGATGATGCAAACGATACTTCTGGAGGAACAGGAGCAAGGACAGTTAAAATAGACTACCTGGATGATTGTTATAGGGAGCAAACAACAACTGTAACTTTAAACGGTCAATCAGCAGTAGCGGCAGGAACAGATTTTTTTAGAATACACAGGATGCAGATAAAAAGTGTAGGGTCAGGAGGAATACAGGCAGGAACTATTTATTTAGGGTCTGGAGCATTAACAGCAGGTGTGCCAGCAGTTATAAAAGCAGAAATACCAGTAACTGGAGGACTTGGAGTAGGACAAACCTTAATGTCAATGTATACAGTTCCAATAGGACATACTCTCTATTTTGTTGGATTTGATGTAAGCGTCCCAAAATCTCAGAGTGTTGAGATTCAACTTATGGTTAGACCTTTTGAGGAGGTATTTCAAGTTAGAAATCACATAGAAGCATACGAAGCAAATGTTCCATTTAAGCACAAATTTACACCACCGTCAGCAGAAAAAACGGATATTGAGTGGTGGGCTAAGGGAACTGCTGGGACAACCCATGTTGCAGTTCATTGGGAAGGTTTTTTGAGAAAGAATGATATTGTATAGGAGTAAATCATGGCTACTGAAACAGCTCAAACACATATAGACGCGGCATTGAGGAACATTGGAGTAACGAAACCTTCGTCTGCACAGAGAATAAACGGGTTGGAAGCTATTAATGACATGATAAGTCATTGGTCTGCTGATAACCTGATATTACCTTCAATAACGACTGAAACTTTAACATTAAGCACTTCATCCAGAGAATATACTATAGGATCAGGTGGGGATTTTAACACTACCAGACCTATGCAGATTTACAATGCTTTCTTGAGGGATTCAAATAATGATGATTTCCCTTTAGATATTTATACAAAGAAGGAATATAACAGGATTAATGATAAGACGGTTTCTGGCAGACCCAGGGAGTTTGTTTTTATTAAATCAGTAACACTTGGAAAGATCATCTTTGATCTTACTCCAGATGAAGCCTATTCGTTTATTTTGGATTCATACAAGCCATTAACAGAGTTGGCGTTACTTACTACGACTTTAACTTTGCCGGATGAGTATAAGTTGGCAGTTAAATATAATTTAGCTTTACAACTTGCTGCTATGGAGGACATACAAGTTTCTCCAATAGTTCAACAGATAGCAGTTGATAGTTTGAGAAACATACGCGCCTTACGCGCGGAGCCAATACCGGAAGTCCAATTTGACAGGGCTTTATTGTTTAGAGCTATTAGAGAAGCATCTCCTGATATTACGACATTGACATAATATGGGTTATCAAGGCGATACAGCAAATATAGATTTGAACGGAGGTGGGTTCACTCACAACCCTCTAATTGGGGGTATTCCACCTAATCAGCTTGTAAACGGCTCGTTGAATGTAACTTTGCATGAAGGTGGTAAGAGAAAAAGATATGGTCATGCTCATGTTAATTCCACTGCTCTTGATTCTAATGCTCAGATAATGGGGATGTACGATTATCTCCAATTGGATGGCACTCAGAACTTTGTAACGGCTAATATAAGTGGGAACGTCCATCAAGATTTTAATGCAACTAAAATTAACCAGGCAGCAACGACTTATAGCACTACGAATTATTTTAGTTTTGCGGTAATGAACGATATTTTATATATGGCGGATGGTGATTCTCAGCTCCAGAAATGGACAGGTACGGGTTTAATGCAGGATCACCCTGATCCCCCGTCAAATTGGACTACAAAGCGACCGATTCAGGTGATAACGCATGGTAAGGCATTATCTCAGAGATTATGGATATTGAACGATCAAAATGAAGTTTTTGCATCTGGCAATAATGATGGGGATGATGTTGCAACTAATGGTTTGATTTTTGATGGTGGCCTTGGGAATTTACTTAGAATTGAAACCAGAGATGGAACAACTATAAATGCTATTTGGGAATTTGGAGATACTCTTTTATTGTTTTCCAATAGACATACTTATCAGTTAGATGATTCAGATGCTTCAACTGCTAATTGGGGTTGGAAACAATCTCCTTATACTGGTGGGGCAGCTCATTGGAGGGTAATAGTTGAAACAGATAATGATCTTTATATTATGACTGATGATATAGAGATTTATTCAATAAGTACGGTTAATTTTTCTAAGGATTATAAAAAACAGAGTTTGCTTAGACCTTCTTTTATAGATAAATGGATTAGAGAGAACGTAGATATTACAAAGATAGCAAGTTTTCATGGGGAATACGACCCGGTAGAAAGAGCCATTTATTGGTGGTTTGTAAGAACAGGACAAACGCAACCTGATATTTATATCCCTTATTATATTGATAGACCGATTAATGAAGCATGGGGGGCTCCACACCAAAATACTAATGGAGATTCAGGTTGTAAGGCTTCTGTTGCAACGAAGGTGAGGGTTGCTCCCGGGGATTATAGAATACGCGCCGGGGATCATAATGGCTTTGTATGGGATTTTAATCAGGTAACTAAAACAGACAACGGAAATGAATATAATTATACTCATCAAATTCCTTTATGGGATGCAGGGAATAGAAGGATTAAGAAGAAGTTTAAAAGAATGTGGATTACCGGGGTTGCTCTAACGGCTGGTGCAACTTTACAGCTAATTTGGTCTGTTGATGGTATAGCTCAAACTGCACTTACAGAAACATTAACTCCGGTTGGTATTAAATGGGGTGATTCAGATGCTATTTGGGGGCAGTTTATATGGCAGGAACAAACTCTATCGGAAGCATTATTTGATTTAGGTGGAGTGATTGGACAAATTATATCTCTCAGGATAGTTGATACTGTGTCTGGTGATGATGTGCATTTAACGAACATTGATCTTGATTTTGAGATGATAACTAAAGCAGCTACTTTAAGGAAATAAGGAGAAAATAATGGCGATACTTACTTTTACTTCTGCTCTGGTTGACAGAGTAAATGCTTCAACGGTTGCTGATGGTGATGTAATGGATTCAGAATTAGCGCGTCATTATACTAATGGTTCTGATCTTGAAACAGCAATTAAATTTCAACATCAAGATTCAGGACAGCATGAATTTACTGATACTGAATCTCTCCAGGACAGTAGCTCAAATGAAATTATAAAGTTTGGTGTGATTGCTTCCGCAATAAATGAAATTACAGTAACCAATGCTGCCATTAGCAACCATCCAGTAATCTCTGCAACGGGAGATGATACCAATATAAATTTGGTTTTAACTCCAAAAGGATCAGGGGTTGTAAATGTTACCGGGGATTTAACGGTTGATGGTACGACTACTACGATCAATTCCACTACCCTGGATGTAGATGATAAAAATATTACAATCAGTAAGGGTGGTAATGATGCGGCTTCTGAAGGAGCTGGCATAACTGTTGAGAGAACTTCAACGGACGGAAGTATAATTTATAAAGATGCTTCCGCAACGAAATTTGCTATAGGGGCTGTTGGTAGCGAGGATGATGTTGTTGGCTTAACAGCAACCCAGACAATGACGAATAAAACCTTAACTTCCCCGACGTTAAGCACTCCCATATTAACTTCTCCTGTAACGATAGCAACGGGTGGATTGATTGTAGATGCTGGTGGAGATGAATATTTAAAGTTTACGGAAGATACAACGCCAATAACTCATCTTGAAATTATATCAGGTGATACTGCGGTTGCTCCGCAGTTAAGAGGGATAGGTGAAGCGAATACTGATCTATTGTTGGCTGGTACGGGTACAGGTAACGTTCAGCTTGCGGATGGTACCGACCCTACAAAGATAATTGATTTTGAAACGTCTGGTGCAACAACCGCGAAGAAAACAACTATTACCTCCTCTCATACGGACAACAGAACAATCACTTTGCCAGATGCTACTGATACTCTGGTAGGCAAGGCAACCGTTGACACATTAACTAATAAAAATATTGATGCTAATGGTACTGGCAATAGTATATCAAATATCGATGTAGCAGATTTAGCTAATGGTACAGACGGAGAACTTATAACATGGGATGCTGCTGGCGCCCCTGCTGTGGTTGCGGTTGGCAGTGCTACCCAGGTTCTCACTTCTAATGGAGCTGGTGCAGCTCCTACATTTCAAGCAATTCCTACAGCTCCTCCTTTAACGTGGGCGAGCAAAACCGCGAACTATACTGCATCTGCTTTAGATGGAATCTTGGCTTCAACAACAGGCGGAGCCTGGACATTAACTCTCCCTGCTTCTGCTTCCATAGGAGATGAAGTTGCAGTTGTGGATCAAGATGGTACATTTGCTACTAATAATTTAACCATAGGAAGAAATGGCTTAAACATTATGGGATTAGCGGAGGATATGGTTGTTGCAACAAATAATGCTGCATTTTCTTTAATTTATAGTGGTGACGCCACAGATGGATGGAGGATTAAATAATGAGTAATTATAGGGATTTTGCTCCGGGGTTAAAAAAGATTCAAGAATTTACTTCTACTGGAACATGGACTCAACCCCACTCAGGAGTAACAGTGGTTCATGTTTTGCTTGTAGCTGGTGGTGGTGGCGGCGAAGGAAACGCAGCAGATCCATCTGGTGGCGGCGGTGGGCAGATTGTAGAAAGAGATGTGAAGGTTTCTGGTAATGTTACTGTTACTATAGGAGCTGGTGGTAGTGGTGGAACTGAGGGAGGTTCGGAAGCTGGTTCTGATGGTTCGAATTCTACTTTTGCAGGAGATACAACCCTGACTGCTTTGGCCGGTGGCGGTGGTGCTGCACACTTTGCAAGTTTTGGTATTGGTGGTGGATATAACCCTGCTCCTGTTGGTACTGCTGCGCTACCGACAAGCAACACAGCTGGCGTTGCCACTGGGAGTGGTTCTTTTCTTGGAGCTATGGGCGGAATGAGTCTTCACGCTAATGATGCAGGACCCTCGGCTGGAGCTGGATACGGCGGTGTACCAGATGGTTCAGCTGGCGGTGGCGGTGGTTCTTTTGGGAATGGCGGTGATGGTCAGTCAGGAGCTAATGGAGATTCCGCGGCTGCTCATTCTTGTGGCCGTGTGCACGACA
>CAZNGA010000075.1:0-14073 GCA_964572485.1 uncultured Chitinophagales bacterium | reverse complement strand
GCGTTCCCTTTCAGTGAACTTCGTCGGGCAGGGAACCCCGGACCAATCCGCCTAGACGGACTGCTCTAACAATCTACGCTTCAAGTTGTTAGTTTGACCAGTATAAAAGGAATCTGTTCTTAAAGACCTAAGAACATAAACAAAAAATTTGGACATTTGTGGGCCTGCAGGGACTTCCCGCCTGCGTTCCCTTTCAGTGAACTTCGTCGGGCAGGGAACCCCGGACCAATCCGCCTAGACGGACTGCTCTAACAATCTACGCTTCAAGTTGTTAGTTTGACCAGTATAAAAGGAATCTGTTCTTAAAGACCTAAGAACATAAATAAAAAAATTGGACATTTGTGGGCCTGCAGGGACTTGAACCCCGGACCAACGGATTATGAGTCCGCTGCTCTAACCAACTGAGCTACAGGCCCTAAAAAAATAATGACAGCACCATTTTGAAAGAAAACAGGCCATCTTATTTTTCAAAGAGCAAATTTACCTCTTAATTTGATAATTAACAATACTCTGATGGCTACAACCCTTTTCTCTCGGGAAAAAGTTCGAATACAGATGCTTCATCAGGTTTACACACACCTCTCTCGGTGATCAAACCTGTGATCAACCGCGATGGAGTTACATCAAAACCATAATTTGCAGCAGCACTCTTTTCGGGGGTGATCAAAACCTTTTCCACCTTACCATTCACCTTCCCCCAAATATATTTGACCTCTTCGGGATCTCTCTCTTCAATAGGAATATCCTTCACCCCATCTCTCAACTTCCAATCAATGGTGGGTGAGGGTAGTCCAATATAAAAGGGTATATCATTATCAAATGCTGCCAACGCTTTCAAATAGGTGCCGATCTTATTTGCTACGTCCCCGGTATACGTTGTTCTGTCAGTGCCAGTGATCACTACATCTACCAACCCGTGCTGCATCAAGTGGCCTCCTGCATTATCTACGATCACTGTGTGAGGTACTCCCTTTTGGTCCAACTCCCAGGCAGTAAGCCCTGCCCCCTGGTTTCTGGGCCTAGTCTCATCAACCCATACATGTATGTCAATCCCTTTATTAAATGCATGATATATTGGTGAAGTGGCTGTTCCCCACTCTACACAAGCCAGCCATCCTGCATTGCAATGGGTCAAAATGTTTACAGTATCCCCACTTTTCTTTTTGCTCAATTCTTCAATGATGGGTAGTCCATTCTCCCCAATATTCTTACAGATGGAAACATCTTCTTCAGTCATTACATTGGCTGTCGCAAAAGCGATATCAATTTTCTCTTGGTTTGTGGCTCCACTCGCCATGGCCTCCATCTGCCTTGTCAATGCCCAATCAAGGTTGACAGCAGTTGGGCGGGAACTACGCAGTTTATCTGCTGATGCTTTGACATCTTCATCAAAGGTATTTTCTCCAGCTTCAAGTGCTGCGATGTACATAGCATATCCTGCAACCACACCTATCAATGGAGCCCCTCTTACTACCATATCTACAATAGCTTCAATTGCGTCATCAACGGTCTTTATGTCAAACACAACATATTCATGTGGCAAGAACCGCTGATCAATAACCTGAACGACTTTCTTATTATCCTCGCTTACCCAAATGGTACGCATCGTTTTGTCTGAACTCATAAAAGAAAATTTAATGACTCATCAATAATATACCCTCCGTAAAAATATGATTATTCAGGACAATTATTCCCTCTATTTTGAAATTCAAATGGGCAATACCAAATATCAAAGTACTTTCCTTATATTTGTTTCCTTTTGAAACGCAATACTACTATTGATATGAGGAAATTCACTATTCTAATGCTACTTACATTACTAATTCCCTTCCAAATGATCTTTGGGCAGGTCAATGACTCTCTCATGATCAAAAAGATATTTGATGAGACGATGTCCAATGGAAAATGTTATGAATGGTTGGATCATCTTGCCAATAATATTGGTGGGAGGTTGGCAGGCTCAGAAGGAGCAGAACAAGCGGTAAAATATACCAAAGAGTTGATGGATGGCTTGGGATTAGACTCTGTATTTTTGCAGGAATTAATGGTGCCACATTGGGTACGGGGTGAAAAGGAATATGCAGAGATCGTTGGGTTGAAAGAAGTCCCTATATGTGCTTTAGGTGGATCTATTGGTACTGAAATTGAGGGGATAACAGCCCAGGTTATAGAAGTAAAAAGTTTTGATGAGTTGGCCTCCATCGGAATAGAGAAAATTCGTGGTAAGATCGTTTTTTATAACCGTGCAATGGATCCTACCCATTATAACACTTTCCATTCGTATAGCGGTGCTGTAGGCCAACGTTGGGCTGGTGCAATGTATGCCGCAAAATATGAAGCTGTAGGTGCCATTGTTAGATCTATGTCGCTAAGTTTGGATGATCATCCACATACAGGAAGTATGGGATATTCTGACACCCTTAAAAAGGTCCCAGGAGTTGCTATTAGCACTAATGGCGCTGAATTGCTCAGCAGTCAGTTGAAGAGCAACCCTGATCTAAAATTCTTCTTTAAAATGAGTTGTAAAACTTTGCCAGAGAAGGTATCCTACAACGTTGTTGGTGAGATCAGAGGAAGTACTTTCCCGGAAGAGATCATAGTTATTGGGGGTCATTTGGACAGTTGGGATAATGGCGATGGTGCCCATGATGATGGGGCCGGCTGTATGCAGGCGATTGAAGTGTTTAGGGTCTTTAAGAGTTTAGGGGTTCGTCCGAAACGTACTATTCGTGCAGTTATGTTTATGAATGAAGAGAATGGAGCGAGAGGAGGCAAGAAATATGCAGAATTATCAAAGCTAAACCATGAGAACCACATCGCAGCTATTGAATCTGATGCAGGCGGATTCTCACCAAGGGGCTTTGGTATCAATACTACCACAGAGCAACTAAACAAGATCATTAAATGGCAGCCTCTCCTCTTACCCTATGGCATATATAATATTGGAAAAGGGTATGGGGGAGTTGACATAAATAGATTGAAGGACCAAGGAACTGTACTCATCGGCTTGTTACCTGACATACAGCGCTATTTTGATTACCATCATACCTCAATAGATACTTTTGATAAGGTCAACAAACGAGAACTTGAACTAGGAGGAGCCGCTATGGCAGCTTTGGTTTATCTAATTTCGGTGTATGGATTGTAACCCACCTGCTTGTCACTTTCGATCTGAAAGCATTGTTTCTTGCTATTATCGTTGGAACACCTATACACTAGCTGTACTAATACTTTTTGCAATAATGGCAATCAACTCTTCGGTTTCTTTAATAATATCTGCAAGTTTATTTACCGGTTTGATCATTTCTTTTTTATGTATGATTTTTATAGCGCTCCTCCATTCTTTTAATTCTTTGAGAACAACGCCCATTTTGCGAATAAAATCATTTCTTGATTCTGCAGCTTGTACTTCCCCATAATTAAATGTTGGAGAATGACATGACTTGATCAGTTGACCAGCGATATAATTTCCTGCTCTTGTATTTGGTAATGAGTCCACTACGTCAATCATTCTACAAGTATAATCGACCAAGCGGTCTTCCGGGTCAAATTTTCTTTGTTTCATATGCTGAAATATTATTTGTCTTGAATTTCAAAAATCAACGAATAGGATCATTTACTATTGAAAATTGAGCATTGATTATTGAAGATTATTTTACCTTGCCCTTGTTTTGAAATTCAACTTAATAAACTCAGAGGCTTTGTGATTGATATTAGCATGTGTAGAAAACAGGAGTCTAATGAGGCAACTATTTCATTTTTTCAATGAGTGCAACAGCATAAGCACTTACTCCTTCTTCCCTACCAACAAATCCCAGATTTTCTGTAGTGGTCGCCTTTATAGAGACCTGGCCTTCAGATATATTCATGTAAGAAGATAACCTCTTTTTCATTCCAGGAATGAAGGAACTTATCTTTGGTTGCTGCAGGCAGATAGTACAATCTATGTTACCAATACTGTAATGGCTTTCAGCAAGTAAGGCGTTTACCTTGGTGAGGAACTCTTTACTCTCTATATTCTTATAAGTATCATCGCTATCTGGAAAATGATAACCAATATCGCGAAGATTTGCAGCCCCTAAAAGGGCATCACAAATGGCATGAATTAGAACATCTGCATCTGAATGACCAACTGTTCCTTTGTGATGGTCTAATTTGACTCCTCCAAGACATAGATCTTCACCATCCTTTAATTGATGTACATCAAAGCCAAATCCTACCCTGAAACTCATATCTTAATATAAGGGAAATTAGTTTTGTTCTTCTTTATCTGCACCAAATGCACCGAAATCAAACAACAATGAAAAGCGCAGTGTGTTATCCAATGGATTCCGCTGGCTCGTTGTGGGAACGAGGTAAGAAAAGTTCAATCCAAACACATTATATTTCAGACCGACACCAACAGTAAAGAACTTACGGTTGCCTTTTAATTTATGCTCATTAAAGAAACCTGTCCTTATTGCAAATTGATTATTGTACCAATACTCTATTCCTAATGAGAACATAAGCTCTTGCATCTCCTCCTTAAACCCATTTGGTGCATCACCAAAAGAGGTGAAAATGCCTTCAACAACACCCATGCTCTTATATTCGTCATATGCGACCACATCAGTTGGATCAGGGGGTGTAGGAACTAATAATTTATTGATGTCAAAAGCGAATTGCATATCATTGTAATCGTCAAAGCTAATTTTTAGTGCCGTCCCCAAGCCCAGGTTCGTGGGTATGAAGTCTTTATCTTTAGATTTTGTGTAAGTGATCTTCGAGCCAATATTTGCGATGTTAACTCCCAAAGCAAAAAGAGCATCCTTTTCAGAAATCTCAATGTCATTTCTATAATACATAGCAATATCGGCAGCTACAGCAACACCCGGGTGAATAGTTACACCACTTACATCCTGACCTGCAGCCAAGTTGGAATAAATAAAACGCATTGTGAGCCCTGTAGATAGATTTTTTGCAAATTTCCGGGCATACCCCAAGTCAAAGGTAAATTCATGAGGCCTGAATTCTCCGGTCTCATTGCCAACGATATCTGTGAATATAATATTACCAAGGGAGAAATACCTAAGAGAACTACCAAAGGTCTGGTTTTCATCGATCCTTACATACCCAGCCAAATAAGCCAGGTAAATATCATTTACTAACTCTCTTAACCAAGGTGTATAGGTTGTTGAAAGAGAAATATCCTTTTCAACAAAAGCCAATTTAGCCACATTCCACTGTATGGAATTAGCATCGGGGGTAACAGCAATTCCTGCATCGCCCATAGCCCCAGCTCTTGCATCAGGCACGATCCTCAAAAACGGCACTGCAGTATTAATGACATTTACCCTTCCGTCCAATGAATCTGTTGATATCTGCCCAACTGATAATTCCGGAAAACCAATCATAACTGCTGTACATAGCAGTGTATTAAAACATATTTTCTTTATCAAATTCATAATAATCAGGGATGCGAAGTTAATAAATTTATCGTAAAATATATAGCCTTTCAATCTTATTCGCCACGTCGCCGTTAGAGGTACTTACCGTTAATCGGTATAAATAAACTCCTTTTCCGATCTTATCACCATAATCATCAAGTCCATCCCAGTTGATATTATCAACCCGATATCCATTGGAGACCACCTGAGTAGAAATAGATTTTACGATCTTACCTGAAACAGTATATATTTGAATAGAAATATTTAGGATATCACCTGGATGATTGTGCTCAAACTGAAAACCTGTATTGGTTGTAAATGGATTAGGATAATTCAAGACGTGGCTTAATGAAAACTCAGCCGCAGACATCACAAAAAACTCAGTATACGTTTTCGCAGAGTTATTATATACATCCCATGCCTTAACTTCAATACCATGCCTCCCGTCAGATAACTCGGAAAATGGGTAACTTATTTGTCCCCTTTGATAATTATCCAATTCGGCCTCATAAAACTCATTTAGAACAACAGTGTTCCTTGTGTCATCATCCAGCACTGATGTAACATCATGTCCGATACCATTACCAACGGTATTGATACCGCTTTCGTCAAATAATTTAACGATCAGAGTTGGGTTTTCATCCGTCATTCCACCAAAAGCAAATTTTTCATCGTTCATGAAGATCTCTAACTCAGGGCCATTATTATCCATTGCAAAACTGTCAGCTGCCCCTCCAATTATTATATTGTCGAAATATCCATTGCCATCACTTGAACCATTGTCAGCATAATAGCTGATCTTTCCATTTCCAAATTTATAGGCGATATCTTTAGGTACTATAAATGTAAAGGTGAATTTCCCGCTCTTTACACTTGCTTTACCCTTGTAAATGATGCTATTTCGAATTTGAAAAGTGGCTTTTTTACTGCCAGGATCATTCTTTAGGGTGGTTACGTCATACTCCTTATCATAAATTGTGGGATAAACGATCCCATTGAATCCACTTAACAAATTCCCGCTCATATCCTGCACCTTTCCTTCAATTGTAGCTTTCGCTAACGCTTTCAAGGTATCAATGACAACAGTGATATCATTTCCATTTACTTTATTAGTGACTACATTATACTCAGGGTATGTAAGCGTTAATGCAGGGTCTCCCAAAAATGTGAATTTTCGGTTATTAATATCGCTTGTTGTGTTATTCTTTGCTTTACGAACAATTTCTCCAATTGATGGGATGATACCATTCACCGGTTTAAAAAGATATTTCAAGAGACTATTATTCATTTGGAAGTTAGATTGCGAGTACACCAACCTGGTAGTTGATACAACCGCAATAGCCCCTCCATTTGGGTTTAAGATCAGATGCTCTCCCGGTGACACTTTCTCAGTTTTATCAAATGCTGAAAAAGAACAGGTCGCTGTTACAAATAATGGCATTTTATTGTAATTATTCCATGTCCTTATCTGATCAATCTCCAATATCCTTTCATGCGCCCAGCCATTGCCTCCACCATGGCCGACATAATTCATCAAAAAGGTACCTGACAAAATGCGATGATCGATGGCATCATTCACTTCAGGATAGCGACTGCCTCCGGGTGTTGATGTCTGATGGTAGGAATCCAGATAGATCTTATCAATATTATAAACAGGGTGTAGCGTTTTCACTGTTTTGGTCAATGCCTCTGAGCCGATCGATGTATTGATATGGGTATTATTATCCTCATCATCTCCAACAAAGCACAACATATTCTTCCAACTGCCCAAAGAAACAGGATCAGTTGCATAGTGAATGATTTTGGTAGCAAGATCATTAGCCTCTTTCGACGTTTTGACAGGCAATCTCCCTACAGCAATGTCCAAAGATGGATTTCCACCGGTCACAGAACCGCCTTCGGTATCATCCAAAAAGCCAAAAAAGTCATCGGAGGTAAAGGAACTAACAGGTGCTACACTATTATTACTCTCAAAAACCGGTACATAATTCGTGTTCCCACTCACCCTGTCTTTATAATCATATGAGCCATCGCCAAATAATAATAAGTAAAGGGGCATCTTTGCACTATCACTTCCGGCTCTGTCGTAGAACATCTTCACAAAATCACGAATCGCACATATATCCCGTGCACCGGAAGAAAATTCATTATATATCTCATCTACAATGGCCACAATTACCGTCAGGTTATCAAAATTTCTATGGTGGGCTGCTAAAGTATTTGCTCCATTAATGAACTTTGACGAGGTAACAATTAACATTTCCGGGAATCCACCTATTCCATGGAGGTCCTGGTTGTCAATCTTTTGATCGAATTCAGGTGTATAATAGCCACTTGAAGAAAAAGCAACGAAATTTTTCAAAGAGCTTGTTTTTAAGCGAAAAACAAGATCGTCGTCTGATGATATGGTCTCCTGAGATTTAACATTAGTAGGATCTGTAACATCCCAAATACTCATTATATTAGAACTATTTGAAACTACAAATTCTGAAACATTCCCGGGTCCTGTGGAGGTCATATCCCTAAAATGCAATTGGTTACCGGCCATGGTCAATTTTCGTCTTGCATTCAGCTCAATATAATTCAACCACCCAACAGAGGAAGCCAGTGGCTTAAAATAGGTAAGGTTGACACTGATATTCTCGCTTGAAGTGGTAAAAGTGATAGAATTTGTATTCTCAGATGCATATGGGTGCTCATAACCGATCGAAATTGGGGCTAGTGTTTGGATATATTGTTGACTCCCAACCCGTACAGTAAACTTACTTTCAGTCGTTGAACGAGCCGCCACACTGGTTTTTAGGTAAACTGTGGATGAAGGAACGATATTTGCAAATTTGAAATTAAATTGCTGATCATTTATAATATCAAATTCTTCTCCGTACCACTTTCGGCCGGAACTAAGAAAGTTGGTGGTCTCATATTCATGAAAACTATAACCATCAAATGAGGTCACATGGTGAGTATAAGGAAGAGTGGTGGAATTTTGGCTCGTGACCCTCTTCCCAATTCCTTTGTCAATGGTAATGAAATAATAAGTGTGCTCACTGTAAATATTCATTTTATGATAAAACACAGCATCACTCTCATCCCAATACCATTGATGAGGTCCTTGTGCATAAAAAAGTATATAATCTTCCTCATCAAATTGATTGTTGCCATTGATATCTATAACTGAAATTGCATTCTCCTGAAGATCATCATACCTGAATTCAGAATTTAGCTCAGGAAGCATACCACCCCCATTTCCAAAAATACTGATGTCATTTGGGTTGATCTCATCTACATCCATTCCAATATCCTTCAGGAAATCATAGTTAATTTTATGAATGCCATCTCGCTTTACTGAGATCTTATACCAGTTCCCATTCGCTAACACTGAATTCGCAATCCACTTTGGTGAAATACCTGGCCTGCTTTGAGAAGCTTGGGGGATTATATTTACTACTAACTCAAAACTGACCAATTTCTCATACTTTCCCGTTGCAGGATTCTTCCTTATTGGGATAAAAGAGATGGCAGCAAATGGCCTTTTCTTCTCGAAGGTCACCTCACCTTTAACAATAATTCTGTTTTTTATAAAGGGGGAGTTTTTATAGAGATCTTGCTTTGCAATAGTTTGATACTGAGCATTTGCAAAAGAAACGATCACCTTCCCGGGGGTATTTATTTTGATCCTCTTAAAATAAATAGGAAGCAGATCACGTTTATTATCAAAAGTCGCGCTCGTAAAATATATGGTTTCTTTTCCAGTGGCATCCGAAGCTTTTAGGACAACGGTACCCTCCATCCAGAGGATATCACTTTTGACCCGGAATGAGTTTTGAGCATATGAAAAGTAAACTCCTGAAAGTACTAAGATTAGAGAAATGAATATTTTACGATATGAAACCATTATAGAAAATGTGCGTAATATTGTCAAATAATAGAAAATGTACTTCGCAATCCAACTTGCGATTAAACGCAATGCTACATATATTTATTGCTTCTACAAAATTAAAAATGGCCATAATCTATAAAAAGTTCCATCTACGTAGTCTTTTTAGGTTATCAGCAGTGGTAGCTATCTCAGGGATTTGCCTGGCAGGCAATACTGTTTTTGGCCAAGATTCGCATTTTAGCCAGTTCTATGCAACTCCATTGACAAATAATCCCGCATTTGCAGGAATTTCCTATGGCCCAAGGATCATATTCAATTATAGGAATCAGTGGCCATCACTTACCAATGCCTTTGTAACCTACGCTGTCTCCTATGATCAGCATTTCAATGGCATAAATGGGGGTATCGGACTTTCCGTATTAAGTGATCGAGCAGGAAACGGCATGTATTCAAGTACTAGTATAAATGCTATGTATTCCTACAAATTGAGTTTGAATAAAGAATTTGCTATTAAAGCGTCTTTACAGGCAATTTTCACTCAAAAAAAGCTCGATTGGAATAATGTACTACTGCCCGACATGATCAATTTCCTGGATATCAATAAGCCTTTTGACACACAGGAACCTTCTCCCGGCACCACTTCCTTGACACTTTTCGACTTTGGAGGAGGATTTATCCTATATTCCACGAATTTTTTCATTGGAGGGGCTGCAAAACACATTTTACAACCCACCACCACCTTTTATGATGATAACTCAGCCATAACGCCAATGTTCATCATCGGGCATATTGGAGGTACTATAAAGCTGAGCAATGTGAAGAAGGAACGCTTCTATATGGCACCAAATGCAGCATTTAGTATGCAGGGAGAGTATAAAATGGTAAATGTGGGGTCAATTATGAATAGAAAAAGTTTTTTCGGGGGTTTATCACTGCGACACGCATTTAAAAACACAGATGCCCTCATATTTCTTGTCGGACTATCAAAAGGAATACTTAAAATAGGATATAGCTATGATGTAACCTTGTCAGGACTTTCCAATGGTTCAGGGGGAGCTCATGAAATTTCATTAGTATTAAATTTTGCTGAAAAAGGGGATAACTGGAGGACAATGCAGAACAAGGTGCCTATCCCGTCACCCGTATTTTTTTAGCAAAACAAAACAATTTTGCTATCTTTGCGTTTAAATACCAAAATCCATGGATATGAAAAAGCTACTTAACTTAATGTTCAGTTTTTTGTTTTTGGGAATATTGCTATTTATGTATTCCTGTAACCAAGAGAAATCATCAATTACCGGTTGGAACTATAATGATGAAAAATTAGGGGGTTTTGAAGTCCATCCTTATGAAGGACAAGAAACAGGCCCCGGGTTAGTCTTAGTAGAAGGCGGAACATTTACTATGGGTTCTGCTGAGCAGGACGTCACCTATGAATACCATAACATTCCCAGGAGAGTCACTGTTGCATCGTTCTATATGGACGAAACAGAAATTGCCAATGTCCATTACAGAGAATATGTGTATTGGATGAAAAGAACCTTTGGTGCCGACTTCAAGGAAGTGTATAATAATGTTCTACCCGATACTTTGGTTTGGAGGGAAGAATTAGCCTATAATGAACCCTATGTAGAATATTATTTCAGGCATCCTTCATTTAACTACTACCCTGTCGTTGGAGTCAACTGGCTGCAAGCTACAGACTTTTGTAAGTGGAGAACTGACCGTGTAAATGAGATGATCTTGATTAGGGAAGGAATTTTGGATTTTGACCCTGCTCAAAACAATGAATTGAACTTCACGACAAAATCTTACCTGCTAGGCCAATATGAAGGTATGGTAAGAAAACCATTAAAGAACTACAACCCTGATGGTGGAGGTGAAAGACGTGTAAGAATGGAAGATGGCATTTTATTGCCTGACTATCGGCTGCCTACTGAAGCAGAATGGGAATTTGCAGCCCTTTCACTAATAGGAAATAATAGATATAGAGGAGATGAATTGATCACTGACAGAAAGATTTATCCTTGGAATGGACCTAGCATCAGAACAGAGGTGCATGGATCATGGCAGGGAAATTTTCTGGCGAACTTTAAAAGAGGCCGTGGTGACTATGCCGGTGTTGCCGGTGGCTTAAATGATAATGCATTTATTACTGCGGAAGTCAATAAATTCTGGCCCAATGATTATGGTCTTTATAATATGGCTGGAAACGTTTCAGAATGGGTAATGGACACATATCGTCCATTAACTGCCATGGATGAAGACGATTTTAACTCTCATAGAGGAAATGTCTTTCAAACTATGGTGCTTGACGAAGACGGTATTCCAGATGAGGTTGATAGTTTAGGAAGAGTTAAATACAGAACCGTAACTACGGAAGAAAGTATCAACAGAAGAAACTATAAAACCGGTGACGTCATTAATTTCCAGGATGGGGATAAAGGATCCTGGTCCGATTATAGATATGGCGTTAATAGTCTGGTCAGTGATAATGGTAAGGTATATAAAGGTGGGTCATGGGGTGATGAAGCTTATTTTCTGGCTCCCGGATCCAGAAGGTGGCTCGACGAAGACCAAGCAACTGCTTTTATCGGTTTCAGATGTGCGATGATAAGATTAGGAAGCCCATCAGGAAATGCCTTTAAGGGAGGCAACGATTTTAGTAAAAAGAAAAAGTAATCAACTTCTAAATAATTATTAAGGCCTTTCCTTAAATGGTATTATCATTTTTGGGAAGGCCTTCTTATTTTAAGGAAAATGGATATTGCTGAACTCTATGACCTGTTCTTAAATTCCAGTGGGGTTACTACCGACAGTCGCACCATTAGATCTGGCGAAATATTCTTTGGCCTGTCAGGACCAAACTTCGATGGAAATTCATTCGCAACCACTGCTTTAGAGAATGGTGCTTTATATGCTATAATTGACGATCAGGCATTTGACACTCATGATAATACAATACTTGTTTCGGATGCGCTGACCTGCCTTCAAAACCTTGCGGCCCACCATAGAGCGCAATGGACCATCCCTATTATCGCTATAACCGGTACCAATGGAAAGACCACAACAAAAGAGCTGCTACATTCCATAATTCGTACTTCCTATAATACCGTTGCCACTTCAGGAAACCTGAACAATCACATTGGGGTTCCCATGACGTTGCTGAAGATAAAAAATGGCACAGAAATAGGTATCATTGAAATGGGGGCTAACCACATTGGCGAAATTGAAACGCTTTGCCAAATAGCTTCCCCTACACATGGCATCATTACCAATATTGGTAAGGCCCATTTAGAAGGCTTTGAAAATGAGGCTGGTGTCAGGCAAGCAAAAGGGGAGTTATACAATTTCTTAGCAGAAAATAATGGTGCTGTTTTCATAAATAACGACCATGCCTACTTATTGGAAATGGCTGAAAAAATAGAAACCACTTGCAGCTATGGCTCTACAAGTGAAGCGGATATTAGAGGTAAACTAATGGCTACCTTTCCATACCTTGCAATTCAATATCAGGACAAGGACATGTCTCCTGAAATAGCAACACATCTTATCGGTGATTACAATTTCGAGAATATATTGGCAGCCATCTGCATCGGGAATTACTTTAAAGTCACCCCCGATCATATCAAGCAAGGTATTGAATCCTATATTCCCGATAATAATCGCTCGCAAATAATCGAGAGAAGTTCCAACACATTCCTACTTGATGCTTATAATGCGAATCCAAGTAATATGAAAGCAGCTATTTCCAATTTTGCTGCTTTAGAAGCGAATAAAAAGGTAGTTATACTGGGAGATATGCTAGAACTGGGCGCTGAGAGTCAAAATGAACACCTCCATATCCTTGATATGTTAAAAGAACTGTCTTTCAAAAGTGTGATTCTTGTTGGCAAAGAGTTTAAAAAGGTAAATGAAAAGATCAAATACCCTCATTTTGAAGATATTGACGCACTGAAGAGGTGGTTTGAAGGTGAAAATTTTGGTGACACATTCTTTCTGATAAAAGGATCGAGGAAGGTCGGGTTGGAGCGGTTATTATCCTGATAAACAGGTAATTGTACCAAATAGCGCGCACGTCCCCGTGCGTGCATAGTTCGCAAAGTTTTACGAAACATATTGTTTTATTTAAGTTCATAATATTGGCTACAAATCTCCCGTTCATCTAAGTCTTCCAAAAAACAATAAGTTGCTACAAGGTACTGTCTAAAAATCCAAATAAAATAAAAGTTTTTTTGTAATTTAATATTATTGAAAGAGAGTTTACGTTGATTTTTGATATGGAAGTTCATCTTGTGTAGTCCCGGCATTGTTCGGGACTACTTTATTTGTAGCTCTTTCACGCACACTCTCTCTTTCTCTCTCCTCCCTCTTGCTCTCTTTCCTCTCTGGCTCACACTCACACTCGCACTCACACCCCCCTCGTTCTCGCATGTTGCGAGGACGAATTATTAGTGCGCAGGTTGCGCAAATTAAAGCAAATCTGTATGTTAGCAATAGATGTCAGGAGACAGATATATAACCCATAAGGCAAGCATAAGTGAAGCGGTGCTTGTGCCTTTAACCAAACCGTAAACTGTTTTTTGGGACAAGACAGGTATTATTGTTGGTGATAACACCAACAATGGATAATTATGCAGGAGAAAAAGGATTGTTGGAAATAGAAATTATTCAATAAACTGATCTTAAAAGTGCATATATTTGTTATATTAGTAACTACTCAGCAGGTTTTATAATTGATTTACAGGAGAATATAAATAAATTAAA
>CAZNGA010000074.1:0-14527 GCA_964572485.1 uncultured Chitinophagales bacterium | reverse complement strand
TGAACTAATATGTCATTGACCTTATTCATGTCTAATTCATCTGATTCTATTATGTACTCCGTTACATGGTTGGTCACTTTATTGAGCATATTATATTTCCCATTATCATAGCCCAGCCATATATTCCCTTCGTGATCTTCAGCGATGGCACATATATTGTTGGCAGATAATCCATCATCAATATTATATGTCAATTTCGAAATGTCTGGGGTAAAATAGACTCCATTATTTAAAGATGCAAACCATAGATTCCCCTCTCTATCTTCTAGTACTTTGGATATCACTTTATCTTCAAGAAAATGGATTTCTGCCATCAATTTGCCATTTTGCCATCTCAGGCGGTAAGCCCCGTTTTGGGTCCCTAACCAGATTTTATTATTTGATGCATTAGTAAGTAGATAGAATTGTTTATAATGGGAACTTGCAGTTTCATCAGGAAAAATAACTTCATCCTTTATGCCATCATATTTAATTATTTTATTGCTAATTGTATAGAGAAGATCACCTTTAGGAACTTTACTATAGAGCAAGGGAGGTATTTTGGTATGATATATCCCGGCAGCAGCATCAAAAATGAATAGGTTATTTGCTAGCGAGTGGAGTTGTTGGTTATCATAAGTTTGAAGATATTTTGGTGTTTTTTTTGTAATGACCAGGTCACTTTTACTTTTTACAGGATTATTGATGTTCTTTTTGTGAAGTGTATAGTAATTGTGAGAACGAAGCAAAATGGTACCTGGTTTTTCTTCACATACATAAAAGAAGGATGCTTCAAAACCAAAATCTTCTTTGTTGTAAAACCTTATCACCTGATTATTGGTATCGATCCTAATTATCTGTGGGCCACATATCCATATATTCCCCTCCAAATCTTCAAGATACCCAAGTAATGCGGAGCTCATACCAATTTGAGCAAGGACAGTGTCATTGTTAGCATTATATATTTTCTGCTTGTAATAATAACTTGGTTTTCCATTAAAGGTGAGGAACCATATCCTTCCTTTAGTATCTTCATACATACTAAATACTTCAATATCAGAAAGCCCGTCTTCAGTATTATAGTTAGTGAAATTTACCCCATCAAACCTGCTAACACCATTCGATGTAGCAAACCAAATGAAGCCCTTTGAATCCTGTAAGATATTGTACACTGTACCTGCTGCCAAACCGTCATCAACAGTATAGTGCTTAAAAGATGGCATCTGGCCGTAGCTGATTGGCATGTGCGAGAAAATTGCAAACCAAAGAATTGCAAGTATTTTACTCTTAAGAATTGATCTTGACATCTATTCTATTTTGAAGCATATCAAAAATTATAGCCGCTCCACCGGTATTATCTTCTACATAATTTTTACAAATCAATGTGGCTTTCTCAAGCTGCTCTTGGTTTTTAAATAAATTATTGGCTACCCTAAAGAATTCGGAAATGTCGCTGATAGTAAAGGCCCCTTCTAGATCCAATAGATCAACCGCCTCTTTGAATTTCTTATGATTTGGCCCAAATATCACAGGTACGCCAAAAACTGCTGGCTCTAAAATATTATGAATTCCTGCGCCGAAGCCACCACCGATCATGGCCAAATCACCATATTTATATAATGAGGATAACATGCCTATATTGTCAATGATCAATACCTCCTTATCGGCAACATTACCAATTGCTGCTTCTGAATATAAAATGGTATTTCTCCGGATCGTCTTGGCAAGATGATGAATTTTTGTTTTTACCAGCTCATGTGGGGCAATAATGAATTTTACATCATCAAATTTATGTTCATTAATAAATGAAATCAAGATGTCTTCATCCTCAGGCCAGCTACTTCCACAGATAAGAATTCTATTATTGGATCTAAATTCTTTAACAATGGGTAGATCTTCTACATTTTTACTGATCTGAAATACTCGGTCGAACCGGGTATCAGGAGCAATAGTAGCATTTGAAACCCCAGTTTTTTCAAGGAGTTGCCTTGATTGTTCATCTTGCACAAAGCAATGAGTATAATAGGTAAGTAATTTTCTGAAAAGAGAGCCATACCATTTAAAAAAGATCTGATCGGGCCTGAAAATCGCAGATATAAGAAATATAGGTATTCCTAATTTATGTAGCGTGTTTAAATAGTGGAACCAGAATTCATATTTTACAAACACCACCATTTTGGGTTGGATAAGAGAAATGAACTCTTTACTGTTTTGCTTGGTATCCAGTGGTAGGTAGAACACATGATCAACACCGTTATAGTTTTTCCTTAGCTCATATCCTGAAGGCGAAAAAAAGGTGAGAACTATTTCCATTTCAGGAAATCTACTCTTCATCATTTCTAGAAGTGGCCTGCCTTGTTCAAATTCCCCTACTGAAGCGCAATGCATCCAAATACTCTGAGTGTTGGCAGACATGCTATTTGCAATAAGTCGGAAGATCTGATGACGGCCTGATTGCCATTTCCGGGCTTTGATTGAAAAAAAAGAACCAACCCATATACCTGCCCTGTATACTTTAATCCCGATATTATAAATAATAACCTGAAATCTCAAAGTGCAAATAGTTGATTAGTAATAATACTCACTTTCGGGATCTTTCTTGTAAATTGGTAAGAACCATCCGAATTTGAATCCAAGCAAAAGATCTAATCGCGATGCTGTTTCTGTTTTTTGCTCATCTATATTCCAACTTCTCCTGCTCTTAGTAAATCCCTGAATAAATTCTATGCCAAAATAAAAATTGACGAACTGTTTATTGCTTGAATGAAAGTACCCAATAAATTCATTGAATGCCAATCCATTGCTTAATCTGTCATACCCTTTTCTATAATCTCCTTCCAGTTGGGGGACTTTATTGTCGGAATCATTTTCAAGATATTCGATCCTTATCTTATGTTGTAAGATCCCTACGCCTCCTATAAGCACTAATCCGGAATTGGGATTAGGGCCGATTATTGGGAATATTTTCCCAGCTTTTAGTGCAATGTAAAACCCTCTTTCCTGCAAAACAATGTCTGCAAAAATACCTTGCGAACCAATGATCTTATTATTTGCAGAAGTGATATCCTTAAATAGAGAGTCTTCATTTACAGTATTGCCGAAAAAATAATTTGCCTGAGCCCCAATCAACAAATTGTTTCTGGATTTATACATAAATCCTAATCCCGCACCTAAATTGCTGCCAAACCTTTTTTTTAGGTCGGCTCCCGGTAAATTGTAGGAAAAGTTGGCTTCAATGATAGCCCCTTGTTGCGCTGAATCTTTTACGTTGTTCTGAGCATAAGTGCCTGTAACCGGCAATATTAGAATAATCAATAACAAATTTAATTTTCGCAAAAGACAATTATTTTGATCTTGGTCAGTTTAGTAAAATTATAGGTCGTCTTATTTATATGTAATCACAGGATAAAACTACAAATATTTGTTGTGTGGTATAGATAAAACTTAAAAAAATACCTTGATCAGAAAACTTTCATAAGTCAACTGTAAGCAAATTAATGACTATCTTTGTGGGCAAAAAAAGGACCGTGGATAACAAAATACAGATGGTGGATTTGCGAAGTCAATATCTACACATTAAAAGCGAAATAGATCAGGCAATTGAGGAAGTGATCAATTCTTCAGCGTACATTAATGGGCCCCAGGTAAAGGAATTTTGTGAAAATCTTGCCACCTATTTAAAAGCCAAGCACGTTGTACCGTGCGCTAATGGCACTGATGCACTTCAGATCTCACTGATGGCACTTGACCTTCAGCCGGGAGATGAAGTAATTACAGTACCATTTACTTTTGTAGCTACTGCAGAGGTTATAGGCTTGCTTAAGCTTACGCCCGTTTTTGTAGATGTGGATCCGCAAACTTTTAATATGGATGTGGATCAAGTTGAGCAGGTGATTACCAACAAAACAAAATGTATCATCCCTGTACACCTCTTTGGACAATCAGTGCATATGGAACCCTTGCTTGCTTTGGCTGAAAAACATGGGATTGCCATTATAGAAGATAATGCCCAATCTATAGGTGGAGATTATTATTTTGAAGATGGAAGCTCAAAGAAAGCGGGTACTTTAGGAACAATTGGATGTACCTCTTTCTATCCGGCGAAGAACCTGGGGGCTTTTGGTGATGGGGGAGCAATATTTACCAATGATGATGATATAGCAGATCAACTACGATTAGTTACTAATCACGGATCAAAAGAAAGATATTATTATGATATCATAGGAGTGAATTCTCGTCTTGATGGTATTCAGGCAGCAGTTTTAAATAGTAAGCTAAAGCATCTTGATGAGTACATCATTGCAAGGCAGCAAGCAGCAGTTTTTTATGATAAAGCATTTGAAGCAAATGAGGATATTGAGACACCATTCAGAGCTCCATATTCAAGTCATGTATTTCACCAATATTCAATTAAAGTGAATAGGGGATATGAGGATATCAAAGAGGAATTAAAGTCGAAGTCCATCCCGTTTATGATCTACTATCCGGTACCTTTGCATTTGAGTAAAGCATATAAATCGTACGGTTATGATAAGGGTGATTTTCCTGTATCTGAGAAGTTATCTCAAAAGCTATTATCTTTGCCCATGCATACTGAATTAAGCAATGATCAATTGAGTTATATTACTGAGTCGGTTAATGAGTTATTAACGATCAAATAATCCACTATGAATATTGCAGTTATTGGTACAGGGTACGTTGGATTAGTAACCGGTACTTGCTTTGCTGAAACAGGTAATACGGTTACTTGCGTTGATATTGATACTGATAAGATCAATAAACTGAATAATGGGGAGGTACCTATCTATGAGCCAGGGCTAAAGGTCTTATTTGAGAGGAATGTGCAACAGGAGAGATTGTTCTTTACCACAGATCTGGAAGGGGCCGTGAAGAAATCCCTTGTGATATTTTTGGCTTTACCAACACCTCCGGGTGAAGATGGGTCTGCTGATCTTTCCTACGTGTTGGATGTAGCAGATAAGTTGGGATCTATTATTTCAGATTATAAAGTGATCGTTGACAAAAGCACTGTTCCTGTGGGTACAGCCGAACAGGTGGCAGCTGCAGTCAGGAAAAATACAGAAATCAGTTTTTCGGTAGTTTCAAATCCCGAATTTCTGAGAGAAGGGATCGCAGTGGAGGACTTCTTGAAGCCAGACAGAGTGGTGGTTGGGACCTCAGATAAAAAAGCCATCAAGATCATGAAAGAACTTTATGATCCATTTGTTAGGCAGGGAAACCCGATCATCTTTATGGATGAGCGTTCAGCTGAGATGACAAAATATACAGCGAACTCATATCTAGCTATGAGAATTTCTTTTATGAATGAGATCGCAAATTTATGTGAAAAGGTAGGAGCAGATGTTGTTCAGGTTAGAAAAGGTATTGGCAGTGATAACAGGATAGGCAAACGTTTCCTTTTTCCAGGTGTGGGTTATGGGGGAAGTTGCTTTCCTAAAGATGTACAGGCTTTGAAAAAAATTGCTGAAGAGAACGATTATGAATTTGAGATCCTTGACTCTGTGATGAAGGTCAATAAGATCCAAAAGACAGTATTGGTGAAAAAGATCAAAGAGTATTTTGGTGATGATCTCAAGGGCAAGAAGATAGCAATGTGGGGGTTGGCATTTAAGCCAAACACTGATGATATCAGAGAAGCACCATCTCTATATATAATTGAGGAGTTGTTGGCTTTGGGGTGTGACATTGTTGCTTTTGACCCGGAGGCCATAGAAAATATGAAAGAAATTTTTGGTAATAAAATAACTTATGCTACTGAGCAATACGAAGTGTTGGATGGAGCTGATGCTTTGGCTATAGTTACTGAATGGAGCATGTTTAGAGCTCCTGATTTTTCAAAAATGGCTAAATTGTTAAAGAGTAAAGTCATCTTTGATGGTAGAAACTTATACAACACAGATCAGCTAAAGGACCAGGGATTTTACTATAATAGTATTGGAAGAAAGATTGTTGCAAGCTTAACAAGGGTTTAAATACATGCAAAAAAGAATATTGATCACCGGCGCCGCCGGATTCCTTGGGTCTCATCTTTGCGACCGATTTGTTAAAGAGGATAACCATGTGATCGCCATGGATAACCTTCTTACCGGGGCCATGAAGAATATTGAGCACCTCTTTTCCAAGAAGAATTTTGAGTTTTATTTTCATGATGTTTCTAAGTTTGTGCATGTACCCGGCAATCTTGATTATATATTACATTTTGCATCACCTGCAAGCCCGATCGATTATCTTAAAATGCCTATCCAAACGCTTAAAGTGGGCTCTCTTGGAACCCATAATCTATTGGGATTAGCTAAATCAAAAAAAGCACGAATTCTTGTGGCTTCTACTTCTGAAGTTTATGGTGATCCCGAGGTCCACCCTCAAACAGAAGAGTATTGGGGCAATGTCAATCCCGTTGGACCACGAGGAGTGTATGACGAAGCTAAGAGATTCCAGGAAGCCATTACCATGGCATACCATAATTATCATGGAATTGAAACCAGGATTATCCGGATATTCAATACTTATGGACCGAGGATGCGTTTAGATGATGGCAGGGCACTGCCGGCATTTTTCGGACAAGCCATCTCCGGAAAGGACATAACCGTTTTTGGTGATGGATCTCAAACTCGCTCATTCTGTTATGTTGATGACCTCGTAGAAGGGATCTATAGATTATTGATGAGTGACTATCATATGCCTGTAAATGTAGGTAACCCTGATGAGATATCGATTCTCGATTTTGCAAAGGAGATCATTGCCCTTACAAATTCTGATCAAAAGATCATATTAGAGGACTTACCACAAAATGACCCAAAACAACGGAAGCCGGATATTACTAAAGCCAGAGAATTGTTAGACTGGGAACCAAAAATATCACGCAAGGAAGGACTTAAGATCACTTACGAATATTTTAAGCAAGTGCTGAAAAAGGATATGGCCTAATGAGTAAAGATAGTAAGCAAGGACCAGAATATTATGCCCATGAGACTGCTGTCGTTGATAGTGGCTGCATTATTGGTAAAGGTACCAAAATATGGCATTTCTCGCATCTAATGGCTGATGCAATAATTGGGGAAAACTGCAACCTCGGACAGAATGTATTTGTGGCCAATGATGTAAAATTGGGCAATAATGTAAAAATTCAAAACAACGTATCTATTTATACGGGAGTTGAATGTGAGGATGATGTATTTTTAGGGCCTTCAATGGTGTTTACAAATATAATAAACCCGAGAAGTGCAGTTGTTAGAAAGGGAGAGTATTCAAAAACACTAATTGGAAAAGGGGCATCTATCGGCGCTAATGCAACGATAATTTGTGGCAACAATATCGGAGCCCACTCTTTTGTTGGTGCCGGAGCTGTAGTTGTAAAAGATGTTGCTCCCTATTCTTTGGTAACAGGGGTTCCTGCAAAACAAACTGGATGGATGAGTGAATATGGACAGCGGTTGGATTTTGATGAAAATGGATATGCCACTTGCCCTGAAAGCAACGAAAAATATCAATTGAATGATAATAGAGTTAACAAGGTAGAAAATGTATGATCAATTAATAAATAAAAAGAAGAAGATCGGTGTCATTGGATTGGGATATGTCGGCCTTCCGGTAGCTTTAGAGTTTGCGAGAAAATTTTCCGTAATAGGCTTCGATATTAACAAAGAACGCATTGCAATGATGAAAGAGGGAGAGGATCCAAGCGGAGAGTTGGAAAAAGAGGAATTTGATAATACAGATATCGAATTTACCGATTCATCAGAGGTGTTAAAAAAGGCTTCTTTTTACGTAGTTGCAGTTCCAACGCCCGTTGATGATCATAAGGTGCCTGACCTGACTCCTGTTCTTGGAGCATCAAAGACTGTTGGTGAAGTATTGGAAAAGGGAGACTATGTAGTCTATGAATCTACAGTTTACCCGGGCTGTACTGAAGAAGATTGCCTTCCGGTGCTTGAAAAAATATCCGGATTGAAGAACAAGAAGGATTTTAAAATCGGATATTCTCCTGAGCGGATCAATCCCGGTGATAAAGTACATCCCCTCACCAGCATAAAAAAAGTCGTCTCAGGGTGTGATGATGAAGCGTTGAATAATATTGCCAGGACATATGGAGAAATTATTGTTGCAGGTGTCCATGAAACTACTTCTATAAAAGTTGCTGAAGCAGCCAAGATCATTGAAAATACACAGAGGGATGTAAACATTGCTTTGATGAATGAACTTTCTATCATTTTTGATAAGTTGGAGATCAATACATATGAAGTATTGGATGTCGCTGGTACCAAATGGAACTTTCTGAAATTCTTCCCGGGCTTGGTCGGAGGACATTGTATTGGTGTTGACCCTTATTACCTGACCTATAAAGCCATTGAATTGGGTTATGAACCAAAGGTGATTTTAAGTGGTAGATATATTAATGATGAGATGGGTGCTATAATTGCGAAAAAGGCAGTGCAATTGATCATCAAGCAGGGAAAATATGTTGCCAGGTCAAAAGTATTGGTCATGGGAGCCACTTTTAAGGAAAATGTCAATGACATTAGGAATTCGAAGGTAGCTGATGTGGTCAATGAGCTGAAAGCCTTTTCGTTGAATGTTGAAGTTACCGATCCTCATGCTACATCAGAGGAGCTTGAAAAAGAATTTGGATTTGGTCTTGTTGATAAAGTGGGGGATGATTATGATGCAATAATTGTTGCTGTGCAGCATAGCGAATATGAAAATATAGATGAAGCTTATTTTGAATCCATATCGTCAGATGGTGGTATATTGATGGATCTTAAAGGAATCTATAGGACAAAGATCAATAACTTGCAATATTGGAGTTTATAATTCATATCATTCTCAATGAGTAATCTAAGTTTTAAGAAAAAAATATTGGTTACAGGAGGTGCCGGATTTATCGGGTCTCATGTGATCCGGTTGCTTGTTAATAAATACGCTGATTGTCTAATTGTCAATCTGGATAAATTGACATATGCAGGTAATCTTGAGAACATTACCGATATTGAAGAGAAGCCAAACTATGAATTTCTCAGGGGTGATATTGTGGATGGAGAATTCATCAATTCCCTATTTAAAAAGTATAATTTTGATGGAGTGATTCATTTAGCTGCAGAGTCACACGTAGATCGCTCTATAGTAAGCCCAATGGATTTTATAAATACAAATATCATTGGTACGGTCAATTTGCTGCATGCGGCGAAGATGATCTGGCAGGATGATTATAGTAATAAACTTTTTTATCATATTTCAACGGATGAAGTTTATGGTTCTCTTGGTGCTGAAGGCTTCTTTACAGAAACGACATCTTATGATCCACGTTCCCCTTATTCTGCTTCTAAAGCCAGCTCAGACCATTTAGTGAGAGCCTTTCATCACACCTATGGCCTGCCAACTGTAATTTCCAACTGTTCCAATAATTATGGCCCAAATCAATTTCCTGAAAAACTGATCCCTTTAGCAATAAATAATATTAAGTTGAGCAATCCGATCCCTATATATGGAAAAGGAGATAATATTAGGGATTGGCTGTGGGTAGAAGACCATGCAAATGGTATTGATCTTATTTTTGATTCCACTTTATCAAACGAAAATTTGGTAGGCGAAACCTTCAATATTGGAGGGATCAATGAATGGAAAAATATTGACTTGATCATTGCTCTTTGCAAGATCATGGATAAGAAATTGGAAAGGGAAGAAGGTACCTCTGAAAAGTTAATAACTTTTATTAAAGACAGGCCGGGCCATGATATGCGATATGCAATAGATGCTAAAAAGATCAATGATACCCTTGGATGGAGTCCTTCGCTGAATTTTGAAGAAGGCCTTGAGAAGACAGTTGAATGGTATTTATCGAATGAGTCGTGGCTTGATAATGTTACCTCTGGAGATTATGAGAAGTACTATGATCGGCAATATAGCGGAACGTAAAACAAATGAAAGAAGATAGAAAGCGGAATAGTTTACCTATCACGTTTCTTGAGTATTTTACTGATAGGATCGATAATTTTATTTTTAGAAGTAATAAAATCTTAAATTCTTCGTTTTGGTCTTTAATTATTTTTTGAGAGGAATTATTTAACAAAATCTGTGATTTATGAGAAAGTCAGAAATCCTGATGTATTTATTATTGTTATTTAGCACTTCAGCAATTGGGCAAGTGGATAACCTTACTTCTACAGATGTAGAAAAAGAACTTGAGAAGATTGAAATAGAGGATGTGAATCCTGATCAAATTCCAAGTGCGGATGAATTAAGGAAACTTGGAGTCCCTGAGGACAAGATTATGGAATTGATGTTGTTGAAGGGAAATATTGAAGATGAAAAAACTGAGGAGTTGAGCGGTGAGGAAGAGCAAGAGCCAGGAGAAGACATTGATGTGGATAGTAGTAAAGCAAATGAGCATGTGTATAGTCCTAAAGATAAAGAGAACAGTTTGCTTGCACCTTTGGTGTATGGACAGGGCTATTTTCGAAATAAGAAGGTTCAATTTTTCGAAAAAGCATCTGATATCAAGGCCCCTGATAACTATGTTCTTGGAGTTGGCGATGAAATAAATGTGGCAGTTTGGGGATATACGGATTATAATGAAGTATTTACTATTGATAGTAAAGGAGCAATAGCTCCAAGAGGGGTAGGCAGAATATATTTAAAGGGATTGACTTTTGAAAATGCAAGAGCATTGGTCAAGAGGAAGTTTGCCTCGTATATGGATCTGAGCAGTTCAATGATCGATATATCACTTACCTATTCAAGGATCATCACCGTAAATATTGTGGGGGAGGTAAATGATCCCGGATCATTTACAATTCCGGCGATCAATACAGCTTTTAATGCACTAAATGCAGCTAATGGACCAACGCAGATTGGATCAGTCAGAGAGATTCAGGTATGGCGATCCGGGAAAAAGATTAAAACACTTGATCTATATGAATTTCTACTCAACCCCGAAGGAAAGGATGAGTATTTCCTGGAGAACAATGATTATATATTTATTCCACCCTCAGGGAAAGTAGTTAATATAGAAGGGGCTATTAAAAGACCCCATAATTATGAATTGATTGAAGATGAGAATATTCATTCATTGATCTTTTATGCTGGAGGTTTAAATGCCAATGCCTACAAAACTAATATTCAGTTGATCAGGACCATTGACGATGAGGAGGTGTTGATCGATATTAACTTGGATAGTTTAATAAACAACAACATTGATTATAGGATATTGGATGGCGACCAGGTGATCATCAACAAGATCCCCCAGGGAATTACCAATTATGTAGAGATCATTGGTGCCGTTAAACTTCCCGGGAAATATGAATTGCGACAAGGGGATAAGGTGGCCGATATCCTAAAACGTGCAGAGGGGCCTCTGTTTGATGCGTATTTAGGTAAAGCATATGTAATTAGAATCAAGGATGACCTGTCAAGAAACTATAAGGCAGTCGTATTATCAGATATTTTAAAAAATGAAACCTCGCCGGAAAACCTGATTTTACAGAATTTTGATGTAATACAAGTGTTTGCAAAAGCAAGCTTTAGAGATGATTACTATGTAACTATATTTGGTGCGGTCAGGATGCCGGAAAAATATTTGTATGGGGAAGGGTTAACCCTTAAAGACCTTTTATATTTAGCGGGTGGTTTAAAGGTAGAAGCTGCCAATAACAGGATCGAAATTTCTAGAATTTTGAATTTTAATGAATCTGTAAAAGAATCTATACCTACAAGGACAATTGTTAAAAGCATCGAAATTCAAAAGGACCTTAATATCGACCAGGCTTCTGCCGGATTTGAATTACATCCCTTTGACCAGATCTTTGTCAGAACCATTCCTGATTTTGAATTGCAGCAAAATGTAAAGATCATGGGCGAGGTAATGTATCCTGGTAACTACTCTCTAATAGACCATAATGAAAAATTGGTGACCTTGATCGAAAGAGCCGGTGGAGTGACTGATTGGGCCTTTGTTGAAGGCGCTAAGCTGCATAGGAACGAAAATGATATTGGCTATTTGTTCACTGATCTTAAGAGGGCTTTGGATAATCCTCAAAGATCTAAGTTCAATTACGTGCTTAAAGCAGGCGATATAATATTGATACCAAAGATCAATGAACTGGTTAACATTGAAGGAGCAGTCAATTATCCTAATATTGATGAGATTGGAAGTATCAATGCACCTTACCATAAGGGGAAAGCTGCAGGGTATTATATCAGGAAATATGGTGTAGGATTTAAGGATGATGCCCTTAAGAGAAAGACTATTGTTGTGCAGGCAGGAGGATATGTGAAGCGTACTGTAAGTTTTGGTCTCTTTAAGGTTTATCCTGTTGTTGATAAAGGCGCCTCTATTAGAGTAGTTAAGAAACCCGTTAAAAAGAAAGAAGAAAAGAAGGAAAGGGAGCCACTTGACTGGAATAAGACCTTGGAGAACTTTATGATCAAAGCTGCTGCTATCTTAACGATTGTGTTGCTGGTAGATAGAGTTGCCAATTGAAGGTTGTATTCCTCAGAAGAGAAATATATATAGTAAATTGCCTACTGTAAATTCAAATAGGTTACCATCTTTCCAAAAGATATCTGTTGTTAAATAATGACTTTAGTAAACACACCCATCCCCGATCTAATGCTTATTGAGCCAACGATCCATGAAGATAATCGAGGCTATTTCTTTGAGAGCTATAATAAGAAGGTGTTTTTGGAGCAAGGCATTGATGTAGATTTTGTTCAAGATAATCGATCCAGGTCTGAATGTGGTGTTTTAAGAGGACTACATTATCAACTAGATCCTTGTGGTCAGGCAAAATTAGTTAGTGTGATTAAGGGGGAAGTTTTTGATGTAGCTGTAGATATCAGAAAGGGCTCGCCAACATTTCGCCAATGGTATGGTACAATGCTTTCTGAAAAGAACAAAAATCAACTTTTCATCCCAAGAGGGTTTGCACACGGTTTTCTGGTAGTTAGTGAGTTCGCTGAATTCGCTTATAAATGTGATAATTATTATTCCCCTGAACATGAAGCCGGCATTGCATTCAATGATAAGGATCTTAATATTGATTGGCCATTTGATCAAAAGAAAATGATTATTTCTGATAGAGATAAAGGATTGCCTCTTTTCAATGATGCAGCAAACAACTTTTCTTATCAAAATTGATAACATTTCCCAAACCAACTAATAGTATGATACCCATATTAGTTACCGGTGCTAAAGGTCAGCTGGGAAGTGAAATAACCTCCATTGCAAATAATTTCCCTCAGTACAATTTCTCATTTCATGATATCGATACCCTTGACATTACAAATGAGACTGCGATAAAGGCGTTTTTTGACGCTAATCAGCCAAAATACCTTATTAACTGTGCTGCATTTACTGCTGTTGATCTGGCAGAGAAAGAAACAGAGAAAGCCTTTGCTCTGAATGAAAAAGGGTGTGCTTACCTTGCCAGGGCTTGTGATCGATTGCAAACTACCATGATACATATCTCCACAGATTTTGTTTTTGACGGGCGCATGGATCGCCCCTATAGGGAGAACGATGCTGCAAATCCATTATGCATTTATGGAAAAAGTAAACTCCATGGTGAGCAGCAAGTGTTGGCAATCAATAAGAAAAGTGTTATCATTAGAACCTCCTGGTTGTACTCAAGCTATGGGAACAATTTCGTAAAATCGATGCTTAGGTTAGGTGAGGAAAGAGATGAGGTAAGCGTAGTCAATAATCAACTGGGAACCCCCACTTATACACTTGATCTTGCTCAAGCTATCATGGAAATAATTGGAACTTTGGAGAATAATACTGGAGGGTATGGCATCTTTCATTATAGTAATGATGGAGCAATCAGCTGGTATGATTTTGCTCAGGAGATCATGAAGATAGCAGGGCTCCAATGTAAGATAAAACCTATATCCACTGTAGAGTACCAAACCCCTGCTGAGCGCCCCAAATACAGTGTGCTGGACAAATCTAAGATCAAGGAGGATTTTGGTCTTGAAATCCCCTTTTGGCAAGATAGCCTTAAAAAGTGCCTGAAGAGCATTGAAAAGGGGACAGAATAATAGTACCCATTGGGACCCTTGCCAATAGATTGATTTCTGTTCTAAAATGTTCAAATATTCTTTAAAAGAAGGCTGAAAAATCCTTAAAGTTTGCTTAACTTTGCACCTTCATTTTAACCATTTTCTTGATCTCAATTGGTTGTTTTTAAAACTAAAAAAAATAATATAATGTCCGAAGAAAAATTTGTGATCCCTCACGAGCATACAGTTACGAAAGAAGACAGGCAAAAGCTATATCGCCACAAATCTATGATCGTTTGGCTTACCGGTTTATCTGGCTCAGGTAAATCAACGCTTGCCAATGAATTGGAAAAGAGAAGATTTGAGGAAGGTTGTAGGACTTACGTCCTTGATGGTGATAATATTAGAAAAGGTTTGAACCAGGACCTTGGATTTTCTGCCGAAGACAGAGAAGAGAATATAAGAAGGATAGGCGAAGTCGCTAAACTTTTTGTAGATGCCGGCATCTTAGTTATCACAGCTTTCATCTCTC
>CAZNGA010000073.1:0-15254 GCA_964572485.1 uncultured Chitinophagales bacterium | reverse complement strand
CTCCAAAAGAAACGAACCAAAGAAAAAGAGAGAAAAAACGATGCTCCCTCCCGCAAATAGCTCTGCGCCAGCCGTTTTTTCAAGCCGGCGCTTTGTATGTTCCAAAAGCAGCAATCTCAGCAATAGGATTTATTTTATCTTGTTACATAAAATATGAATACTAAAGAAAGAGGAAAAGGAAGAGGAAGAGAAGAAAAAAAATAGAACAACTCTTGAATAAAAGGTTTAAAATTGATAAGTCTTGATGGTTTGTAAGAATACGGAGTGCTGCATTAACGAAAACAGAATAAATGTTCATTGGCCACAATGTTAGTTTGCATCGCCATAACTATTTACCGTCATTTTTAGGATATACCCATCTGTCCAGGGGGAGCCGGGGGTGATATTTGATCTTGTCAAATATAGGTTCTCTCTATATATCATGCCCACATTTTTACCATAAGATTCTGTAAAATAGATCAATCGCAGCAAATTCGAGTTATCGTCATTTTGCAAAACTGTTGCTGTATTGGTAAATACCTTCCCACCAAATATTCTAGGTTCATCCACTTCAATATATTCATACTCCCAATCCTTATACCAGGACAATTCGTCCACAGCGGAGATATAACTGTTGCCCAGCCATGTTACTCCTTCCACTGGAGGAAATATCAATTTGATGAATCTAAGATTCTCTTCTACCACCTCAAGCGTGGTTGCTGTGCGGGTGGAAGCCCATACATCTTTTATAACCCATGGATCTCCAATGGTATCTCTTTCATATCTTTCGATTCGGTTAGTGACCCTACCCTCATTGTCCAAAAATTTTGATTCGATCACTTCTTTTACCTGCAAAGTGATCGTATATATTGTATCAAAGTACTTATTATATATAGTAGAATCTACATCATAGATTATCCATTGGCCCACCTTTTCAGGGTAATATTCATACATAAAGTCAATTTCCGGCACTTGACTTTCCTTTTTGCATCCAGTCGATACCAAAACCATTATAAGTACGAAAAATTGTAAAACCGATAGCTTCATATAACTAAAACGCAAGATAAGTTGAATTTATATAAAAAAGTGGTATTTATTATTAATTGGCTTAATATGCCTGATAAATGGTTCATTTCAAAGTTTAATCGATCACTGCCGCATCATCTATTGTATTATACCGCCGCCTATAACATCATTATTTTCATAAAATACTGCAGATTGGCCTGGTGCAATACTGTTCACACTTGAAGAGAACTCAACTCTTATACGGTCACTATCATGATAAAGTTGACCTTCAACTCCTATATCTTTATACCTGATTTTTGTCACCGCATTGATACCTTCAGGAATCTTCGGATATTTTATTGAATTCACTCCCCCAACCCAAATCAATTGCTTTTTTAATTCTTCCTTTTTACCAAGTACTACAGTATTTGTGTCCGGTAATATTTCCGTTACATACATCGGTTCCCCGAGAGCGATCTCCAACCCTTTTCTTTGACCTATAGTGTAAAAGGGATATCCCCTATGTTTACCTAATGGTTTGCCTCCAGTATCCACAAAATCCCCTCCCGTAACTTTTTTCGAAAGGTCCTCCTTATTTCTTACCAGGAATTCTCTGTAATCATTATCCGGAACAAAACAGATTTCAAAGCTTTCACTTTTATCTGCAATTTCTTTATAGCCCTTAGCTGCAGCCATTTTTTTCACTTCAGGTTTGGTCAGCTTCCCTAAAGGGAAGATCGTACGAGCCAGACTCTCCTGAGACAAACCCCACAACACATAAGATTGGTCCTTATTTTTATCAACTCCCTGGGATAGTACATATCGATCATTTTCCTTTCTAACCTGAGCGTAGTGTCCGGTAGCAATAAACTCACAATCAAGCATACCGGCTTTTTGAAGCAGCGCGCCCCATTTAATATGCGTATTGCATAAAATGCAGGGATTAGGTGTGCGTCCGGCAAGGTATTCATCAACAAAATTGGTGATCACATGCTCTGTAAATTCGTTTCGTATATCGAGGATGTAGTGAGGGAAATTTTCCTTTACAGCCAGAGCCCGGGCATCATTGATGGAGTCCAAACTGCAGCAGCCGGTTTCTTTTTTCTTTCCACCTGATGAAGCGTAGTCCCAAGTTTTCATAGTAAGGCCAATTACTTCATACCCCTCATCTGCCAACAATAATGCAGCTACGGCACTATCTATACCGCCACTCATGGCCACCATTACCTTACCTTTATTTTTCTTCATTATTTATGGCTCAAAGATAATAATTTTGCTACTCTGGAAGAGAATCCAGAAATTCTATCATTTCCGTATGGTACTCCGGAAATTCGTTAAGGTCATTATGGCTCCCACCCTTAATGATACACATTTTTTTATAACCACTGGCAGCCAGGAATAGTTTCCTCCCATGTTTTAAAGGAATTACTTTGTCGCGATCACCGTGCAAGACAAAAATAGGTAAGGAAAGGCCTTTTACTTTGGAAAAGTTATCAAAGGTATATTTAATAAATGTGGAAGGGAAAAGAAATGGGTATAAGGTATTGGCAAGTTGGGGTAAAGTGGTAAAGGGGGTTTCAAGTATAAGGGCTTTTGCTTTTACCTTAGAAGCGAGATCAACAGCCATGCCTGTGCCCAAAGACCTTCCAAAGATGATGATCTCATCACTTTTATATTGATTTGCCAACAAGTATTCGTAGGAGGCGACACCATCATTATATAATCCCTCTTCCGAAAATTGGCCGGTACTTTTTCCATATCCTCTAAAATCAATGATCAATAGGTCGTAGCCCAACGGAGTGATGTCTTTTCCAATATCCTGCCAGGAAGCCAGACTACCGGCATTACCATGAAAATAGAGCACAACCCCCTTGCGTTGGGTAGTCGTAAACAATATCCCATTGATCGTCTCTTGGTCAGCAGTTGTAAAGAATACTTCTTTATCCTGAGAAGAAAGATCGAATGAATAGTCACTGGGTAGTTGCTCGGGGAAAAAGATAAAACGATCCTGCAAGAAATAGATAATAGCAAATAATACGATCAAGGCGCATAAAACAATAAAAAAATAAGACATATATCCTTTTTGACCTCCCAAGATCTGCTATTAATCAATGATACTATTTCTTTGTACCAGCTCTGCACAATACATTTCTAAGATCCTTTCCATTTTCACACACACTTTTCAAGTTTGCCAACGACCTGATCCAACCGAGTTTAGAAGCTTTGAAAAAATTGTCATATGCTGCATCACCTTTAATGCCATAAGTTAAAATATGTAAAACTGTAACCCCGTTACCTTTGGGTCGGCACTCATATCGCATTGTGAAAGGTAAAATATATGGATTTCCTTTCTTGAATTTCCCCAGGTGATTTCCGGGATCTATCCACTTACTCCATTGTATTTCAAAGACATATGGTGGTGACATACTATTGAGTGAAGCTTCTCCGATCACTTTGTCACTGCCAAAATTCCAGATGTATTTTTGCGGAGAACCGACGAACATCATCACTTCTGCTTCATCAGTCAACCATGAGTTAAGACCTTCTACAGTTGTTAATTTTTCATATATCAAAGCGGCATCAACTTCTATCTCAACCCAAAAATGGTAGGTGCGTCCCACTGTAACTGAACTGATCAAACGCTCAGCTTCCTTTTGTGTAGAATCGGGAAGATTAGACATACTTTTGGGGGATAATTTCACTATTTGGCTAAATCCAAAGATCGGATTTAGCATCACCAAGGCCATTGAGAGGTATATCCAATTTGACAATTTGTTCTTTAAAAACTCCATTATTAGTAATTTTTTAGTATAAAATATCATTTGCCGGTCGCCTTTTCGACAATCAGCCCTATTTCCATAATTGCTGCCACCTTTTGGTCTTGCGTATTTAGTTGTATTTGAAAATTATAGTCCCCTTCATTTGAAAAAATAATATTCTTTTTTACTTCTATCTCAAGGTCACAAATTTGCCCCATACATTCCGCCAGCCAATCTTTATTCTCGTCAGACAATTGCAGGACGATGGGTTCCATAAATTCTTCTCCAGCTGGTCCTGTGCATGAAAAAATTATAGGAACATCACTGTAAGAATAAAAAGAGGCATGACGCACGGCGATCAAAATATTATAGGCTTGGGTTGAGCTAGGTATTGAGACTGTATATTCCATAGCATCCTTCTTATCCCAAACATATTCAGGGATCGATTCGTGATTTTCAAATATGCGGTTAACATCGCAAGCCGTAAACATGATTATGAACAAACTTAAGACAAAATAAAACCTCTTCATGATCTTGTAAATTTAGTAAAAGCAACTTATTCTTTACCTGAAAATGGTGGATACTCATCAGTCAAATAAAATAAATAAAGACTAAGTCTGTAATTCCATCTTAAAGTTCCGACATTGAATTCATGCCATTCGGAGGAGTATTTACCTGTAAATAGAACCTGCCAGAAAGCTAAGATCGTCAAGACTAAAGTCCATATTGATCTGATGCCCAAAACAAATAGATGCGGGATTGCACAATATAACCATCCAAACAGTAATTTTACGATTGCCATTCCAGAACTTAATTGCTCAGGATAGGCGACTTCAAGACTCGTGTGCTCGTCATCACCATAGATGCCAAAAGCCGGGTACCCATCTGCAAGATTAAGTATCCTTGCATTCACTCTTAAGTCCCATCTCAATATACCAATTTGAAAATCCCATAAATTACGAGGGTATATGCCTCTGAAAACAATTGAGAACCAGGCGATCATTGTTGCAAATATTGCAGCGATGAGAATGAAGAACATAACAACTACATATGGAATAACAATATAAAATAAGCCAAAAAATGTGCGCAATAGCAACTCACCTTTTGAAAATTCTGTTTGGTGCGTAATGGTTAATTTCATTGTATTCATATTTTAATTAAAGCAATAAAATAATAGAGCAATTGACCTATTTTTTAACAAATTACGCATTATTTAATCAAATAATAGGCAGATGTGTACAAAATAAGGCCCAAAATATTTAATTTTCGTCACTCAAAAAATGACAATTCAAGGAATATGAACATTGGATTTGATGCTAAGCGTGCATTTAACAACATTACTGGCCTAGGCAATTATAGCAGGACATTAATTCAAACTCTTAGCAGCTATTACAAGGACAATAGCTATTTCCTGTACACCCCTCGAATTGGGGAGAATGAACGAATAGCAAAGATAACTTCCGCAACAAATATCATGGTAAGAACACCACATGGTTTTTTTGCAAAAACATTTCATTCTTTCTGGAGGTCCTGCCAAATTTCAAATGAGCTTGAAAGCGACCATATCGATCTTTATCATGGACTAAGTCATGAACTACCCTATAACATCCATAAAAGAGGGATAAGTAGTGTGGTGAGCATCCATGACCTTATTTTTATTAGGAATCCGGAATACTACAATATTATCGATAGGCGTATTTATAAGTATAAGATAAAGTATAGTTGCAATGTAGCCGATAGGATCGTTGCGATCAGTGAGCAAACAAAAAGTGACATCATGGAGTTTATGGATGTCCCTGCGGACAAGATAGAGGTGATATATCAAAGTTGCGACCCTGCCTTTTTGAAAAAAGTGATCGATGTGGAGCAGATCACTATTGCCCAAAAATATAAACTCCCTGAGGACTATATTTTATATGTCGGGGCAATTACACCTCGAAAGAATCTTTTGTCCATTGTAAAGGCCTTGTATTCTCTCAAAACAAAACTCAAGGTCCCTCTTGTGGTAGTAGGTGGTGGTGGCAAGTATAAAGATGAGGTTAAAAGGTATATCAATAATAACAAGATGAATAAGCAGGTATTATTTCTTGAAAATATACCTTTCGTTGATTTTCCTGCGATTTATCAGGGGGCAGAGCTCTTTGTTTATCCATCACACTTCGAGGGATTTGGAATTCCTATCATTGAGGCTTTATCAAGCAAAGTGCCTGTTATAACATCAAAAGGTTCCTGTTTTGCTGAGGCTGGTGGTAATGATTCAATATATGTGAACTCAAAGGACATTGATGAACTGGCAAACCGCATAGAGCAAGTATTGACACATCCTGATCTAAGGGAGACGATGAGGGAAAGAGGGTATCAACATGCTCAGCAATTTACCGTGGATAAAGTAGCCAAGAAGTTCATTAATCTATATGAAAAGATCATTGGAGAGTAGATATGGGTATGACAACCATGAAGGATGAAATAAACCAAGCGATAACTGCTTTAAAAGAAGGAGGTGTCATTCTCTACCCTACTGATACTATATGGGGATTAGGGTGTGATGCAACCAATAGCTCCTCCATAGAAAAGCTCTTTGCGATAAAAAAAAGGTCAGCTTTGAACAAGTTGATCATCTTGCTCAGCGACATTCAAGAGTTAGGGAAATACATTTCAATAGTTCCAGAGGCAGCAGTAGAATTGATTAATAAAGCCAAAACTCCCACCACCATTATTTATCCAGGGGGGAGAAATCTTCCAAAGAGTATCCTTGGAGAAGATGATAGTGTAGCGATCAGGATCACGAACGATGAATTTTGTAATCAATTGATACGAGAGTTCGGAAGTCCTATCACATCTACATCAGCAAATATTAGTGGGATGGTTGCGCCTGCCAGTTACAGTGATATTGACGATGTGCTCATATCGGCTGTTGACCATGTGGTAGACTATGGTCGTAGCAATGCCCCATTTTCAGCTCCTTCAACAATTTATGAAGTAAAAGCAAGGGGGAAAATTCAGTTAATAAGGAAATAGTTATTAATTTCGTATTTGAATTTCAAAATCAAAAAATATGCCTAGCACAATAAAAGATGCAATAAATGCAAAGAAGACTGGTTTTCATATTGGACAACGTTTAGTTCTTCCCTTTCGATGCCAGATCATTAAAATGATGGTAAAGGGTGAGTTATTCACTGAACTTGTGGGAAGCAACAACGTTAAAATCCAGCAAGACCCTAAGAATACTTCCATATATTTTCGTCTGTCAGGAAAACTTGACAATCTTGTAGGAACGTATAGGGTTATAAAACTCATTGTATGTGAATGGGATGTGGATATTTGTGATGTAAGTAAGCATATTAAGCTTGTTTGCGAAATGGAAGAGAACCATGTCACGATCATTCATGAGCCATCTGACGATATGCTCTTTATTGAATAAGATATTAAGAGGATTGGTATCTTTCCAAAATAATTCAGTTTTTTCCAACATATGAGCATAGATCTATCTTTAGAAGAAGACCGGGTTTTTAAGGTCATTGGTAAAGCAGCCCAGGAAATGAAAATGCCTGCTTATGCAATTGGTGGGTTTGTAAGGGACAAAATATTAGGAAGGCCATCCAATGATATTGATGTCATGTGTGTAGGTAGCGGCATCGAGTTAGCTCGAGAAGTAGCTGCCACTTTCTCACCTCCAATGAAGGTAGCGATTTTTAAGAATTTTGGTACTGCGAAGCTACAGCCATCTTCCAAGCATAAAGACTTCAAAGATTTTGACATTGAATTTGTTGGTGCCAGAAAGGAATCTTATAGGAAAGATTCCCGGAACCCGGTGGTTGAAGATGGCTCATTTCAAGATGATCTTGACCGCAGAGATTTTACCATTAATACACTGGCTATTGATCTAAATAGTGGTGGCTTTAATGAGGTATTAGATACATTTAATGGTGTGAAAGACTTGAATGATCGCATAATAAGAACCCCAAAGGATCCCAACGTAGCTTTTATCGATGACCCTTTGCGAATGCTTCGAGCAATTAGATTCGCTGCTACACTTGATTTTACTATCGAACAAAAGACCTTTGATAGTATAAAAGAAAATAAAGAGAGAATAGAAATTGTATCGCAGGAAAGAATAACGGATGAGGTCAATAAGATCCTCTCTTCAAATGTGCCATCACAAGGATTTCTACTGCTTTTTGAAAGTGGCTTACTCGATATTATTCTTCCTGAATTATCTGCCCTGAGAGGTGTGGAAAGAGTGAATAACATCAGTCATAAAGATAACTTCTATCATACCTTAAAAGTGGTTGATAATATTTCGGATAAAAGTACAGATCTTTGGCTTAGATGGGCTGCCCTACTTCATGACATTGCAAAACCTAGAACTAAAAGATTCGATGAAAAACTCGGATGGACATTTCATGGGCATGAAATTATTGGTTCACATATGGTAACTAAGATCTTTAAAAGGATGAAACTGCCACTTAATGAACATATGAAGTTGGTAAAAAAGTTGGTGCACTTGCATTTGAGGCCCATAAGTCTAACAGATGATAATACCACAGACTCAGGGATCAGGAGACTCCTTTTTGATGGTGGCGATGATATTGAGAAACTGTTGCTTCTTTGTGAAGCAGATATCACTTCAAAGGATAAGACCAAAATTGATAAATATCTTAAGAATTTCGAAAAAGTAAGGAAGCAATTGAAGGAGGTAGAAGAAAAAGATCGAATCCGGAATTGGCAACCTCCTATTTCAGGTAAAATGATTATGAAAATCTTTGATATACCGCCTTCAGAAAAAATTGGATATTTGAAAAATGCTATAAAAAATGCTATATTGGATGGAGATATTGAAAATAGCTACGACGAAGCTTTAAAATTATTATTAGAAAAAGCCAAAGAATTAGGACTCAAAAAAAACAAATAATTTCATGGCTATTTATAAATTAAGGGTGTTCTTGGAAGATGATGAAAACATCTACCGAGATATAGAGGTGAAACAAAACCAATCCTTCTCGCTTCTGCAACCTGTTATAAATGAAGCATTTGGGCAAAAAAAGAATAAAGATGCTATTTTCTATAAAAGCGACGAAAGTTGGAAAAAGGTAAAGAAGATCTCAGACCCTGTTACCACTTCTATTGTTGATATTGTTGAACACCCCCATCAAAAGATGATCTACGAAATACCCCACTCCTTTTTTGGGGATTTTTACATTGAGCTTATCGACATCAAACCTAATGGTAAACCCAAAACCAAATACCCACATTGTATTAAATCCTCAGGATTATTGCCAGGGCAGATATCTGAAGACAGTGAAGAATTCAATGCAGAGATTATCATTGATGAAAACGAAGTTGAAGATGAATTTGAGGACTATGACATCGTCGACGATACACCTGATAATTTCCAATAGCTCCTGATCAATATCCATGATGAACTTTCTAATTATTGTCCTTGGTCCCACAGGAATTGGAAAGACAGAGATAAGCCTCTTCTTAGCCAGTCAATTTCATTCAGATATATTTTCAGCAGATGCCAGGCAATTCTTCAAAGAAATGTCTATTGGGACCGATAAACCAGACTTAGCTAAGCAATCAGGTATCGTGCATCACTTCATCGACAACCTTTCCATCCAGGAAGAATATAATGTTTGGCAATTTGAAAAGGATGCAGTAAAAGCACTTTCCTCCTATTTCGAAAACAATAATAAAGCAGTAATGGTTGGTGGTTCAGGCCTCTATATTCAAGCTGTTTGCGATGGTATTGATGACCTCCCTGATGTTGATATTAGTGTGAGAGATAATTTGATAAAGATGCAACAGGAAGAAGGGATTGAAGCATTGCAGCGAAAATTGCTTGAACTGGACCCAGCATACTATCAGGAACTTGATATTAGAAATCCTGCAAGGTTGGTACGGGCACTTGAGGTTACAATTACTACCGGGAAGCCTTTTTCATCTTACAGAAAGAATAAAAAAAAGAAACGGAATTTTAATTTGATCAAGGTCGGTTTAGAAATGGACAAGGAGCAACATTATGCAATGATCAACGACAGGGTGGATCATATGTTCTCAAATGGGCTATTGGAAGAAGCAAATGATCTTTACCCATTAAAAGGTCTTAATGGTCTTAAAACAGTTGGCTATCAGGAACTCTTTGATCACTTTGACGGTAAACATGATCTGAATACCGCCAAAGAGCTCATTAAGCGCAATTCAAGGAGATATGCAAAAAGACAATTGACCTGGTTCAGAAAGGATAATAACATCAACTGGTTTCATCCCGATAAGAAGGAGGAGATACTGGAATTTGTAACTAAAGGATTATCAGCGTATGATTAAGGTTGGCATTCTCTCCGACACCCATACATATTTAGATCAGAAGATATTGTATCATTTTAAGGATTGTGATGAGATATGGCATGCAGGCGACTTCGGAAACCTATCGGTGTCAAACGAACTGGAAGCATTTAAGCCGCTGAAAGGCGTATATGGCAATATTGATGGTACTAATATTAGGGCAATACATCCCTTGGATAAAAATTTCGTTTGTGGCGGACTGAATATATGGCTTACACATATAGGCGGGTATCCGGGACGGTATGATAAGCGGGTTCGAGATATATTGAATGTAAGTCCTCCAGATATATTTGTGTGCGGACACTCTCATATATTGAAAGTAGTTAAAGATCCTAAATTCTCAAATATGCTGATCTTAAATCCAGGGGCTGCCGGTAAACAAGGGTTGCACAAAATAAGAACAGTTATTCGTTTCACCATTGATCAAAAAGTGGCGGAAAACGTAGAGGTAATTGAGCTAGGGGCTAGAGGAGCTATTCATTGACATTAAATAGTATGAATCAACCCTTCAACACTATTAGTATTACCGGCCATCGTGGAGCCTGCGGCTATGCGCCGGAGAATACTCTGGCATCCATTAAGATGGCATTGGAACAAAAAGTGCATAGAATAGAAGTGGATGTCCAACAAACGAAAGATAATATCCTGATCCTACTACATGACTCAACCTTAGACAGGACAACTACGGGCAAGGGAAAAGTTAAGGATCTCACCTATGAAGAGATATTGCATTACAGTGCAGGGAAGCAACCCCCTAACTCGAATGTTCATGAGCATGTACCCACTTTAGAGGAAGCACTCTCTATGATCGATGGCAAGGCCTTGTTATTGATCGAGATCAAGATGGGCTCCGACTATTACCCAACTATTGAAAAGAATGTATTGGAGCTGATCAAGAAACACTTGGCAAATGATTGGTGCATTATCTGCTCCTTCGATGATAAAATTCTAAGGAAAGTGCATACATCGAACAAAGAGATCCCAATTCATAAACTAATGGCTGGAAAAAGGTCCTTTCTGCCCAGGTTCTTTGAAACAACCATCAATTCCGCTGATCTAAAGAAATACCATTTTGTAGAAGAGATATCTGTTCACCATCGGCTGATCACAAAGAGATTCGTAGATAAGGTCCATAAAATGAATAAGAAGATAAATGTATGGACGGTAAATGATCGCAAAAGGGCTGGTAAACTATTGAAAATAGGTGTTGACGGAATAATTACTGATTACCCTGATAAAATGAATGGTTTTTTGTAAAACTACGGTAATAGAGCCACGCGGGAAGTCAAAATAGGGGTATTGTATCCATCCCCTGAGTTAATTCTTATAAGCCTGATCATCGAATTCAATAACCTTGTCACGTTCAAAATCATAGAGGGTCAACTTCCTGATCCTGTAATAATCACTCCAGTACTTGCGCAATGCCTCCACATACCCTCTCCGTGCTTCATCTTTCTCTTGTAGTGCAATATTTAATTCTGTAATGTCGATCTTGCCGATCAAATATCTCTGCTTGGTAACAAAATACCGTTTAAGTGCAATGGTATCAGCCTTTTTAGTGATCCTTAACTGAATCGGTTGCATATTGAATTTCATAACATTAAGGAATATCTCCTGTTCAAATGCAACCCTCTCTTGATCAATATTTGTTTTGATTAGATCTCGTGTGGCAATTGCCATCTTAACCACTCCCTTTCCCCTGCCCCAGTCAAGTATAGGAAGCTGTATTCCAAGAGTAATTTGCTGTCGCTCATTTGGTGATTCAAATGATTCAGATAATAGGGTTGCTGATTTATTTAACCCATAACTACCTACAATATCTGCATGAAACCGATTTTCGCCTTTTGCTTTGGCCACATTTCTATCAGCTTCCAAAAGCTTTCTTTCAAATTCTATGATCTTTTGCCTGTCCTTAGATGCTTCAGCAATGGCTTTATTTACATCAACCTCGAATTCAGGAATACGGTCAGGCACTATCAAATTAAATACGATATTATCTTTGATCCCTAAAAAGTTCTTTAGATTAAAAGTTTCCACCTCTTCATTTAATCTGGCTTCTGCTAACTTGATATTAGAATTAAGCAAGCTCAATTCCATTTGCAAAAGTTCATTTTCAGCAATTTTCCCGAGATTGTATCTTCCTCTGGCAATCTTATATAGTGTATCGTTATTTGCCTGGTTGATAATCGAAATTTCCAGGACGATCTTAGCTAAATAAAGGTCGAAAAAATGAGCTACTGCATTGATAGAAACCTCCTCAAGATCTTCAAGGTATTGCCTCCTAGACTCTTCATAGATCAATGGTTCTATCTTTTTTTCCCACCGATAGCTGTTAAATCCAAACAATGGTTGTCGAAATCCGATCAATATAGGGTTTGATAGATAAGAGATCACTGAAGTGTCCACCTGATAATCAATTCGCTCTAACTGTGACCTTATAAATAATTGAGCCCCAGATAATCCAATATTCTGATTCAATGCCATACTAAGAGATGAACTTGCCCGCTGAATTGATGGATAGATTTCACGTCCAGATGGTAATGTTACAGCTGTTATTGATCGGTTATAATCAAATATATCAGTATCAAGACTCAATTCCGGTAAGTATTTTGCTTTATAGGATCGATATTGCCAATAGTGGCTTTTCAACTTTAGCTTAGCAGCCAACTTCTCAGGAGCTTGCTCGTGAGCAATGGCAATTGTTTTCTTCAATGATAATTGCATAGTGGTCTTTGAAGAGCTTGCGCTCTGAGCAATCACCATAAGGTTCATTAAGAGAAGGCAAACAAATAATTGAACTCTTTTTTTCATAGCGTGAATTCATTCATATCTAAGTGATTTGATTGGATCCTGCTGGGCCGCTTTACGAGCTGGCACTATTCCAAATACCATACCTACTGCTGCAGAGACAAAAAAGGAAACTACAATAGATGATGCGGTAATTATTGTTAGTATTCCTGTTAAATGCATGATCAATTTTGCCAGGAATATGCCCAAAGCAATACCAGTAATCCCTCCTGCCACACTAATGATAACAGCTTCAATTAAGAATTGATATACTACGTCTTTTTTTGTGGCCCCAATGGATAGCCGTAGACCGATCTCCTTGATACGTTCCAAAACCGATGCCAACATAATATTCATGATCCCTATGCCACCAACGATCAAGGATATACCTGCAATTGACCCAAGCACCACATTGAATATATCTTTTGTTTTTTGCTGTTGCTCCAACAATAGCTGCGGAATTGTAATCTCAAAATCATTGACCTTATTGTGTCGCCTTGTTAGCATTCTAGCTATGATCTCAGAGGTGGATTTCAATAGTTCACTATTATCTACTTGCACGATCAATCTGTCCAACTGGTGGTAATTCAGCTTATCTTCATCATTTGCAGCAGCACCTTCCTCGTCCTCATCCCAATAGCTCGCCCAGCTTTCTACATTTCCGGTAGTGATGAGGACCCTGTTACGGTATCGAAGTAATGCTGTCTTTATTGGGACATAAATGTCGTGATTATAGTTTCTGATATTAAGATTTTGCATCGCATTCTCAGTAATATTCTTTGATTCCAGTACACCAATAACCTTTAACCAGGCATTCCCACATTTTATTATCTTTCCAATTGGGTCTTCATCACTGAAGAACTTTACTTTGATCCGATGCCCAATAATACAGACAGAAGCCCCACTCTCAATTTGGCTATTGTTGAATTTCTTTCCTTTGATCAATTTGAAATTATTTAAGGGAAAGAATTCAGGCATCACTCCTACCAATTTAACCACCATGCTTCTCCCTTTTCTTAAAGCAGTCTTCTTTACCATGATCTCAGGGCTCACATATTTCACGGTTGGGATAATTTCCCTGATACTTTGTGCATCCAATAAGGTAAGCCCTGGAGAGAATTTCTTTGAATCAGAGGTTTCTTCAGGATCACTATTCTCCATTTGATCTTCAATCACCGGTTCAATTACAAGATTATTGAGGCCTATTAATTTTATCTGCTCAAGGATCTCTTGTTTGGCACCGGTTCCTATTGCAAGCATTGAAATAACTGCAGCCACACCAAATATAATTCCCAAGGCAGTGAGGATGGCCCTGAACTTATTTGCCAGCACAGCAGCTATAGCAATGTTGATATTGAATATATTAAACCCTTTCAATACAAAAATTCAAAATATAATAAATCAATTTAGTGATTTGCCTGATCTCCATTTACATCAGGTGTATACAAGGTTATTCCGAACTTTTTCCTTCATCACTACTTTCTTTCAGTAATACCATTTTATAGCCCTCAGGATTTTCAAAAAGAGATAAATAAACAACATCACCTTCCTTTAATCCTCCATCAATAGATGTCATATTTTCGTTAGCCACACCTAGTTTAACTTGCTGCCTCACTACCCGAAAGCCACTCTCTTTATATACATAGGTAATGCTATCATCTGTATGTACTGCTTCCAAAGGGATAAAAATTACTTCTTCGAGTGTATTTGTAACAATAGTGTTGCTTGTTGTCATGGATGGTCTCAATGTGGAGTCAGATCCAATGATCTCAATACCCACTTCAAATACTTTTGCATCGGTGCCGGGCCGTTGTTCACCAATATTTGCCACTTTAAATACAGTACCTGTGAATGACCGCTCAGGGAATGCATCTACGCCAATTCTAACAGATTGATCCACCTTTATTTTTCTGATATCAACCTCATTGATAAATGTAGTAGAGATCATGACTGACAGATCTGGAAGTGTTGCCACTGCAGGATCCCATGTACTTATTTGAGAGCCGACCTCTTTTTTCTTACCATCCCAATCCCTTATATAGATCACCATACCCGGTTTTGGTGCTTCAATGATGAATTTGCTGTGCAGTTGGTCCATATGATCGAACTTACTCTGCATTTGTGCTAAGGTAGCCCCTACTTCCCGGATCTTTGCTTTGGCTTGCTTCACTTTATAGGTATAATTTTCTTTTGCCTGGGTGAAGGCTCGATTTGCCTTATCTACGTTGATGTTCGCTTGTCTGATGGTAGCGGGTGGCTCATATTTTGACTGCATCAGGGTTATTTTGCTCTCCTCCATTGCATACTTCAAATTCACCAGATTATCCCTTGCCTCTCTCAGATCAAGTGTTGTATCCAACTTCGTTTGCACATATTGAG
>CAZNGA010000072.1:0-15998 GCA_964572485.1 uncultured Chitinophagales bacterium | reverse complement strand
GACTTTTATCATTGTACCCACCAATCCTCTTACCATGCCTCTAAGAAATCTATTGGCAGTGATATCAAATTGTAAACATCTATTTTTAGTATCATGGTTCCATTCAGCGGAAGTTATCGTACATAACTTCGTAGCCACTTGTGTATTTGGCCTGCAAAAGCTGGTGTAATCATCATATTCCTGCAGGAAGGCAGCGGCCTCGTTCATCTTATCTATATCCAACGCCCCATATGGGAAATAATATCCCCTCTCTTCCATAAAAGGATCTTTCTCATAATAAAGGAGGTACTTGTAACTGCGTGAACTGGCATCAAATCGTGCATGAGCATCTGCTGATACCTTAATGATCTTGTTAATTGAAATATCTTTTGGTAGAAAGAGATTGATTCTGGAAACAAAATTATCCGGTATTTGGGTCTCAGTATCAAAGTGAGCATAATTTTGATTGGCATGAACTCCGCTATCTGTACGGCTCGAACCCGTAACTTCAAGAGGTGAATTTAAAATTGTGGAAAGGGCTTCATTCACGAGTCCCTGAATACTCGTTGCATTTTTCTGTACTTGCCAACCACTGTAATTGGTTCCAGTATAGGAGATATCTAAAAAATATCGCTCCATAAAAAGTCATTCAAAAAATGGAGGGTTATACATTTTCAAATATCATTGCTGCCCCTTGCCCAACTCCAATGCACATGCTGGCAAGCCCATATTTTACATCTTTTCTCTTTTGCATTTCGTGTAGAAGGGTAGTAGATATCCTGGCACCTGTGCATCCCAATGGATGCCCAAGAGCAATGGCACCACCATTGACATTGATAATGGAAGGATCAAGTTCAAGATCCCTGATGCAGGCAATTGATTGTGCTGCAAAAGCTTCGTTAAGTTCTACCAATCCAAGATCTTTTATATTCAACCCTGCCCGTTGTAATGCTTTTCGTGTGGCCGGCACCGGACCTATTCCCATGATATCAGGACTTACACCAGCTATTGCCATTGAAATCACCCTTGCCATTGGAGTCAGGTTATTTTTCTTTACTACCTCTTCAGAAACAACTAAAAGAGCAGAGGCGCCATCGTTAATACCCGAAGAACTTCCAGCGGTTACAGATCCCCCTTCCTTAAAAGCAGGCCGTAATGTACTTAGCTTTTCTAAAGGTGTCAACCTGGGATGCTCATCTTTATCGACAATAATAGGGTCTCCCTTCCTTTGGGGAATGGAAACGGGAATTATCTCATCTTTAAATTTACCTGCCTCAAATGCTTGCTGATATTTCAGCTGAGAGTTATAGGCAAACTCATCCTGATCTTCGCGGCTGATCTTGTATTGGTCAACAAGATTTTCTGCGGTTTCACCCATTGAATAGGGATGGTACAACTTTGTCATAGCGGGATTAGTGAATCGCCAGCCAATTGTTGAATCATAGATCTCTGGATTTCTATTGAAAGCGGTTGGAGGTTTTGCCATTACAAAGGGTGCTCTGCTCATGCTCTCTACTCCTCCGGCAATATATACGGTTCCTTCTTCGAGCATAATAGCCCTCGCACTATCCATGATGGCCTGCAATCCTGAAGCACATAATCTGTTCAAAGTAACCCCCCCGGCTTCAAAGGGTAACCCTGCCATAAGTAAAGCCATTCTGGCAACATTTCTGTTATCTTCCCCTGCTTGATTGGTACATCCCATGATAACATCCTCAATAAGCGCGACATCAATGTTGGAATTTTTCTCTACCAACGATCTCAATACTAACGCTGCAAGGTCATCTGTTCGAACACTGCTGAGACTACCACCATATCTGCCGATCGGGGTTCTCAGACCATCAATGATATATGCTGATTTCATACTTGTGATTTTATTAAATGAGGTGACAAATTTAATAATTTATTGCTTAGGAATTTTCTTTATTGATTGACCTTTGTAATTTTGAAATCATGATTCAAAGAGTTCAAAGTATTTATTTGTTGTGTGCTTCCATATTTGCTGTAGTGTTACTGTTTATCCCTTTTTGGAGGATACATCTCATACTGTATGCTGGAGTTGTTATCCTTAGCACGATCTGCATTCTGAATATATTCTTATACAAGAAGCGCGTACTGCAAATGAGTTTGGGTAGGTCATCAATCGTACTTGCCATATTATTGCTATTGGGATCGATCTACCTTGGAATGAGTCCTCCCTATGAGAATTATTTTCCAGACATTTTTATGAATAAGTGGATGGATATCCTTTGTTTATTCGCTGTGATAATTTGTATTATTTTGGCTAATCGCAATATAAATAAAGACGAACAGTTGATTAGATCAATGGATCGACTTCGTTGAAACGCATTTTTTGGAGAAGAATATATTCTGCATAGGTAGCTGTATTGTGTTGAAAAACGTGTGGATTTCTATTGCTTGCTTTTTGAGGAATTGGACAACCTTTTTATGATATTTATCATCTTGTAACTAAGGAATGTGCCATATTTCTATGAATTGATAATTTGCCCTCTTACAAAAAATGAAAAATTCTTTTTGGTTTCTTATTGTTATCTTATTGATTGGTTGCGAGGAGATCTGTTTTTCGCAAACAACCAATATATCTGGCACCATCAATACCTACTCAGCAGTATCTGCAATAGATTATGGAAGTAACCAGGTAACTGTTAGCAGTACCACAGGATTTACTATCAATGGAAAGGTAATGATCATACAAATGAAGGGTGTCGATATTAATACTAGTAATAGTGGCAGTTTTGGGAGTATTACCAATTATAATGACGCCGGAAAGTATGAATTTCTAACTGTTTGTGGAATAACCGGGAATGATATTCAATTTACTTATACAATACAGAATACGTATGCTATATCTGCGGCAGTACAATTAATTACAGTACCTCAATATACCAATGCTGATATTACGGCAACCTTGACCGCAATGGATTGGGATGGCTCAATTGGTGGTGTGCTTGCATTTGAAGTGGACAATCAACTTACTTTTTCTGCTGATATTGATGTTACCGGTAGTGGATTTAGAGGAGGAGCATTTAGTAATTCCTCATTTTCTTGCGCGTGGTATAGCCTTCAAACAAATTATTTTTATAACCTAACTACAGGTAAGGGAGCTAAAAAAGGGGAAGGAATAACATCTTATGTTACAGCATCTAACAGCGGGAAAGGTCCATTGGCAAATGGTGGTGGAGGAGCCAATGATCATAATGGTGGTGGTGCCGGTGGAAGCAATTATAGTGCAGGAGGTGACGGAGGAGATAGAGTGCCACAGACCATGTTCTATTGTAAGTGTTATGACCCCGGGCTGGGAGGGAAAAACTTGACATATTCAAATGCACAAAACCGAGTTTTTCTTGGTGGAGGGGGAGGTGCTGGTCATGGAAATAATAGCGCCGGTTCAGATGGTGCCGATGGAGGTGGTGTGGTCATTATTAAGGCCGCTATATTAGAAGGCAACAACTATAATATCATTGCTAAAGGCGATAATAGCGCTTTGTCAACTTATGATGGCTCTGGTGGTGGTGGCGGAGCAGGTAGTATACTTTTGGATGTAGCTAGTTTTTCCTCTTCTACTTTGAATATTCAGTTGCAAGGTGGAAATGGTGGCAATACCAATAATGGTGGTGCCAGTCAATGCAATGGCCCAGGCGGTGGTGGCGGAGGGGGTATCTTGTGGCTCAGTGCTTCAAGTCTTCCAGCCAACGTAAGCCCTAGCTATTCAGGTGGTTCTGCAGGCATCACAACGGCATCCAGCCAGTCAGGTTGTACGGTTGGTGGTTCTAATAATGCCACAAGTGGTTTTACAGGAGGATTGTTAACAAGTCTTTCAATTCCAGAAAGCTCCACGGCCTCAGGAAGTTGTACTCCGTTACCCGTTCAATTGATCAGCTTTAGCGGTAGAGCTGAAGAAAAGAAAGTATTGCTTACCTGGGTCACGGTTATGGAGATCGAAAATGATCATTTCTCAATTGAAAGATCATCTGATGGAATAAGGTTCAATAGAATAGGAGTGAAGTTGGGCAGAGGGACAACAAGCGAAACTTCAATTTACAATTTTGAAGATATTGATCCACAGTCAGAAGTGCATTACTATCGGTTAAAACAAGTGGATAAAAATGGTGAATTCCATTATAGCCCTGTGATCGCTGTAGAACTAAGTAGCTACGGGTTTGAGGTTGTGAAGGTCTTTCCAAACCCCACTTATGGCCAATTAGAACTCACTTTGCAGTTACCTTCTAAGGAAAAGGTTATTATCTGCCTGATAAATATGATTGGTGAAAGGATACTTTTGAAAGAAGTACACTTAGATAAGGGATTGAACAATGTGACTCTCAAATTAAGCGATCTTGTTTCAGGTATCTATTTTGTAAGGATACAGGAGAGAGAGAATATTATTGTGAAAAGGATCATCAAGAATTGAACTCTGCCACCTTTAAGCTTAGCTCGTAGGATCTTTTGACACAATCACTTACAGATATTCCTTGCACGAAATTTCCGCTAATATGAAATCCGGGATATTTATTTTCAAAATCGCTGATCTCATTTACAATTTCTCCATGTTGTAAGCCGAACTGGGGAATTGCTTTTTTATTAACTAATAAATGGGTAAAGATAGGAGTGGTTTTTATTTGCATGATTTCTTTTATCTCTGATATCACCAAGTTAGTGAGTCGGTCTTCATCCATCGAACACAGGTCTGGGTTGCGGTCACCTCCAATAAATACCGTCATTAAACATTTTTCATCCGGTGCCGTTTTATCAAAAATATCACTGTTCAACAATATGCCAAGGAAAATCTTCTTCTCTGTTTCAGGTACCAATATCCCAAATCCTTTCGGACTGGATGAAAGATCCTGTTTTCTGAAACCTAAATGAAGAATGGCGATGGGTGCATAATGAACTTTTGTGAGGGAGGCAGATAATTTTGAATCAAAATTATCCAAGAGATGGCTAAGTGAATGTGCCGGTATCGTTGAGATCACGTGGCTGGAAGAGTGAGAATGCTCTTTATTATCTTTTGTATAGTTTACTTGATATTTGCCTTCTGTTTTGAGGATATTGGTAATCCGTGCCTCATTAATGAACCCTTTTCCCAGTTTATGGCCGATCGTTTTTGGCAGAAGCGATAATCCACCTGGCAAAGTAAATATCTTTTGCTTAGGTAACTTAGCCCTCTCTTTGGCACCCTTCATATGCTGGTACATACCTTTGATGATCGAGCCATGCTTTTGTTCCAATGTATACAATAGAGGGAATGTATATTTCATGCTCATATTTGTTGGCTTTCCTGCATAAATACCTGCCATAAATGGGTTTATGAAATTTTCATACACCTCTTTTCCCATTCTTTTTGTCATGTAGTCGGCAACGCTTATTGGATGATCATCAATTTTTCGTATAAAAGGTTCTTTGAGAAGCCGCAACATTCCCCTAAGGCTGAGCAAATTGCTTTTGAGAATTGAAATGGGATTAGGAACTACCCTTCTGGGATTGTCATTTTTTACAATGAATCTCCTTTTGGAGTTGATGTCGTCTGCAAAAATAACTTTGTCCCAAAGTCCTAAAGATTCTAGAAGCGAAACAAATTCTATATTGTTGAGCAAGATCGTATTTGGCCCGCACTCACAGGTAAAGCCTTCCTTTTGAAATCCTTCGATGTTACCCCCCGGCTGTTCTTTCGATTCAATTACTTTTACATCATACCCCCGTTGTTGCAAAAAAAATCCGGCCGATAGCCCTGAAATACCACCCCCTAATATGACAACAGATTTATCCATGTAAATCACTTTTTATCTGATTTTCAACAATATCTGCCAGTGCAGCAATAAAAAGAGGGGAATCATTCAAGCCCTTTGTCACCACAAAATCTGAAACACCTGCATCCTCTGCTACTTTCTTATACATAATACTTAATTCAGAGAGTGTCTCCAGATGGTCTGAAACAAAACTAATAGGGACGATCACCATCTTCTTTATACGCTCATTTGCCAATTTAAGAATTGTGGCTTTTGTTGATGGTGAAAGCCATTTGACTGGCCCGACTTTGCTCTGATAGCAGATATGAAACGGATTCTTGGTAGCCCTTTTTTTCATGATCTCACTTACACTTTTTTGTATTTGTTCCTGGTATGGGTCGCCTTTTCTAATAAAGCTCTCAGGAATACCGTGAGCACTGAATAGAAATGTAGTTTCAGAAGATGCAATGTCATGCTCATCCAAAGCTTCATCGATCCTCTGATTTACACTATCAATGTAAATGGAATGGTCATGGTATTCTCTTACAATTGCAGCCTCTATTTCTCCCTTATAGTACCTCTTCCATTCATTTATTGATGAACCGGTGGTAACAACCGAATACTGAGGGTATAGGGGTAGCAAGATCACCTGCTTGTATCCTGAATAATCTTTTGCAGCAATATCCTTTATCATAGGGTGCCAGTATCGCATGCCTATGATTACATCAATATTTGGGTGGTTGATGGCTAATTTTTTTTGTAGTAATTCAGCTTGTACTTTCGTCCATTTGTTAATAGGAGAGTTGGTGCCAATTTGTTTGTATTGCTCAGCTGCTTTAGGTGCCCTGAAAGTTGAGATCAGTTTGGCTATTTGTTTTTGAAAGATCGGGATCTTGAAAATGTCGGGATCCCTGAAAAGGTTATATAGAAAAGGTTGAACATCGTCCAATGAGGTGGGCCCACCTAAATTCATTAGTATAACGGCGATCTTATCCATGACTAAACGGTCATTGAAAATAATTGTGTCTTGGGCTTATCTCTCATAAGTTTCGCATCAAAGGCCATACATATATTCCTTACAAATGGCCGGCCTTCATCAGTAACTATAAGGGAATCTTTACCCAGTTTGATCAAGCCATCCAACTCAAGTTCTTTAAGCCTGGGTATTACATGATCTATCTCTTCACAGTACATGGTTTGTGGCCCCCAATCTGTTTCAAAACTGCACATGATATTCAGTATGTGCTTCCTCAATACAAGGTCTTCTTCATTTAATAGATGCCCTCTGAAAACAGGGAGCTTGTTTTGGTCAATGCTTGCTAAATATTCTTCGACATTTTTCTTGTTTTGAGCAAAGCCATACCAAAAGTCACTTATCGAAGAAACACCCAGGCCTATCATTATTGGGGTTGATGAACTTGAATAGCCCATAAAGTTGCGATGCAATGATTTCTTAACAGAGGCCTTATATAGCGTATCCGTTGTTATAGCAAAATGATCCATTCCAATTTCCTTATAGCCGGCTTCCGTTAAGAGAGTTTTACCCAACTCATAAAATGATCTCTTTTCTTCAGCTGAGGGAAGATCTTCATCTGTGAACTTTCTTTGTCCAACTCCTTTGATCCAGGGGACATGCGCATAGCTGTAAAATGCGATCCGATCCGGCATTAATATCCTGATCTTGTTCATCGTATATCTGATGCTTTCCAGAGTTTGCATTGGCAGCCCATAGACCAAATCAAAATTAATGGAAGTAAATCCTGTTTGTCTGGAAAGATCAGTAATTTGTTGAACCTGCTCAAAAGTTTGAACCCTATTGATCACCTTTTGAACCTCCGGATCAAAATCCTGAACGCCGAAACTAACTCTTGTGAACCCAAGTTTGGAAAGCACTTTTAGATGTTCTTCGCTTGTATTATCTGGATGTCCTTCAAAACTCATGATCACATCCTTGTGCAGTTTTGATTTTGATAAAATGTTGTTTATCAAAAGATCCAAATTCTCTGGTTTGAAAAAGGTTGGAGTACCTCCTCCCAGGTGAATCTCCTTGATGATAGGAGCCACATTAAGTAGAGAACAATACATTTCCCATTCTTTGGCTACTGCCTTGATATAAGGAATTTCAACAGAATGGTTTTTAGTGATGCGTCTATTGCATCCGCAAAAAGTACACAAATTCTCACAAAAGGGAAGATGTATATATATACTTATGCCATCTGATCCTTTGGATGCATGAAAAGAGGAAGTAACAGTTTTTTCCCATAATAGGGACGACAGGTCATCTGATTCCCAAAATGGAACCGTTGGATAGCTTGTATATCTTGGTCCGGGGACATTATATTTTGCCGTGAGGTTAATGCTCATTAAATAGGTTGATCTATTCCTTGTAAGAATTTCTTTGGAGTAATATTGAACTGTTTTTTAAATGCAGTAATGAAGTGGCTGGGATTATTGTATCCTAACATATTAGCCACCTGCTTCACCTGGTACTTTTTATCTTCAAGCATCTTTCTTCCCATTTCCATTTTGTGTTCAAGCAGATATCCATATAAGGTGTTCTTGTATATTTCTTTAAATCCCACTTTAAGTTTGTATTCATTGATACCCACTTCATGAGCGATCTTTTGAATCGATGGGGGATTGGTAATATCGGCGATCAAGATCTCCTTAGCTTTTTGGATACTTTTGAGATCATCATGATGGTTAATAAATGGACATCCTGTAGTTGTATTGTTTGCCTGTTCTAACTCTGAGAAATATAATGCCAGAAACTCCAGTATCTTCCCTTTGAAATAGAGTCTGCTGATGCTGCTTTTTTGATCGAACCGAATGATCTGGGAGAGAATCACGTTTAAGGTTGGATTTAATTTAAATTGGATGAACTGTTCATGCTCGAAACGGGAAAATAATCCCTTATTTGAAAATGAGTACTGAAGATTAGTGTTAAAAAGCTCATGGATCTTATTGATGGGTAGATCTAGCCAAATACACTCCAGGGTATTGGAGATATTGAAATCGCACACCAGGTCTTCTTTGATACTAGAAATTAAAAGCCCTTCCTGATTATTAATTGTTACCGGTTTATCGATCTGAGAATTTTGAGTAGTAATATTTCCCTCTGAACATAAGCAAAAACTTAAATGGCCCATGTGCAGGTGGTTCCGCATCGTTAGTTGTTCCTTGGAATTCACTGAAAACTCAATTAATACTATATCCGATTCAATCTCAATGCCTTTAATCTCACCTGAAATAACACCATTTTGAAATGTGAAATAGTATTTCCCATCAACTGTTTTAAGCGTGCCTTTTAATTGGTTTTCTAGGTCATGAAAAAAGGATTCGATGGATAATGAGGTGGATTCAATTATCATAACTAAATATTTTAAGTGCAGAGTGTAAAATTAAGCATTTGAGGCTTCGATTGTGGTCATTTTCATGAAATGCTACCTATAGGGGTAGTATTACTCCTTTTATGGGTATTTTTGTGGGTGTTCTGTTCGTATCTTTGCTCAAAGATACTGGTTATTAAGGAAATATGTTAAATATGAATTTTGTTTCTATAGGTATTAGCCATTGGGACGCACCTGTTCCTGTAAGAGAGAAGTTTAGTTTTTCAGATGAGCAAATTTCAAAGATCATTATTGCTGCTCGCAAATCCGGTGTAGCATCCATTTTTGTTTTTTCAACTTGCAACAGAAGTCAGCTCTTCGCTTATACGGATGACATTGAATACTTAAAAGAGCTGTTCCTGATGCATTCTATAGCGTCAAAGACTGAATTTGATCAATTTGTGATCGTCAAAACTGGAGATGACGCAATACGCCATTTATTTGAGATAAGCTCAGGACTGGATTCTCAAATCTTGGGTGATATCCAGATCATTGGCCAACTTAAAAAGGGGGTTGTTTTTGCTGAATCTCTCGGAACCATGAAAGGAAATTTGCAGCGCCTCATGCAGTTTGTCTTGCAATGTTATAAGAAGATAAGATCAGAAACAGACCTTAATTCCGGGACAGCATCTGTTTCACATGCTGCATTATTATTGATGAAGGAGAGATTTAAAGAGTTGTCTGAGAAAAAGGTCTTACTTTATGGTATTGGTAAAATTGGAAAAACGACAAGTGAACATCTTCATAAACAAGGACTTAAAAATGTTACTTTAATAAATAGAACTAAAAAGAAGGCTGAAGAATTAGCGTCAAGATTTAATTGTAAGGTGGCATCGGTTGACAAACTGAGGGATGAGATAGATGCAGCAGACATCATACTTGTTACTACCGGCTCTTCGCAGCCCACAATAAGTGTTGAACATTTGATTGATTTGAACTTAACCGGAGGTAAATTGTTCTTAGATCTTTCGGTTCCAAGAAATATTGACCAAAGAATTAAAGCGCTGCCAAATGTGAAAGTAGTCGATATGGATAGTTTGAAAGATATAAAAGATAGAACAATTCAAACGAGGAAATCTGCAATACCTGTGGCAAAAGAGATCATTGAAGATCACATGAGTGCTTATAAGGAATGGCTTCATGTAAGAACTATTTCCCCAACGATAAAGGCGTTGAAGATCAAACTTGAAGAGATTCGGAAAAATGAAATTGAACTTCAGCTTACTAAATTAACTCCTAAAGAGCTTGACCATATAGATCTGTTGAGTAAAAGTATTGTAAATAGAATTGCAAACCGCACCATTGATCATTTAAAAATAAGATCTAAAACATCTCCTGAAACTGAAGTTATGATCAGTGAGATGTTCGGATTACGAGCATAGAAATTATGATTAAAATTGGATCCAGAAGAAGCGATCTCGCAAAGTGGCAAGCTGAATTAGTCGCCAAGAATCTCAAGGAGATTGGCCATGAGACTCAACTGATCTTCTTTACTTCAGAGGGCGATGAAATGCAAGATGTTCCTTTACCCGTAATAGGAGGAAGGGGTGTTTTTACAAAAGCATTGGACGATGCTTTACTGGAAAATAAGATAGACCTTGCCGTCCATTCAATGAAAGATATCCCAACTGAACTACCGGATGGGATCTGTATTGCTTCTGTATTAGAGCGTGATGCCTCAGAGGATGTGTTGGTTTGTAAGAGTGAGGACACCATTTCTCAGCTGGAAATTTCTACTGCCACCATTGCTACAAGTAGTAATAGAAGAAAAGCTCAATGGCTTGACAGGTACCCTTCCCATACAATTGTGGATATAAGAGGAAATATTCAAACTCGTTTGCGTAAGCTACAAGAAAGTGATTGGGATGGTGCTATTTTTGCAAAAGCGGGATTACTGCGGTTGGCAATAAAAGTGCAAGAATCTTCTCAATTGGATTGGATGATACCTGCACCTGCTCAAGGTGTTATTGCTGTGTCAGCAAGAGTGAAAGACGAAATAAATAGAGAGATCCTTAACCTGATAAACCACCCCGAAACAGAGCTTTGTACCACTATTGAGCGTGGTTTTTTACACGCCCTTAATGGAGGATGTTCAGCTCCTATAGGGGCGCTGGCAACTATTGAAGGTGACCGGATGCTGTTCGAAGGAATTGCCATGAACAGTATTGGAACAAAGAAATTAATTGTTTCCAAAGACGAAGCCAAAAATGATTGTGAGGACCTGGGCAAGAAAGCTGCAATGGAGCTATTGTCAAAAGGAGCTGACGAATTGATCACCCAAAGTAAAGATAAATAAAATGAGTGTTGCCAAGATCCTATTCACAAAATCCTTTTCCGGTGAAGAGCTGCGTAATATAAAGCAGGAATTTCAAATTCAACCTGTTGTTCAACCCTTTATTGAGATCGATTATTACAACTATTCTCCAGAAACAGCCAGAGAAATTATTAATTCAAATGCTGATTGTGTTGTTTTTACCAGCCAACACGCTGTAAGTCACTTTTTGAACTATTATGTCTCTTTCATGAAAATGAATAGGAAAATGTTCGCTGTTGGCCCAAAAACGGCTAAAGGTCTTATTGCACAAGGGTTTAAAGTGATTATCCCGGAGAGAACTAACGGAATAGCACTAGCTGAACTGATACTACGTGATACTTCAATTCAATCGGTCCAGTTTTTCTGCGGAAAGGGAAGAAGAGATGAAATGCCTGACATGCTAAAGGAAAATGGAGTAGAGGTTCATGAGGTTAATATTTATGAGACCAAAGCAAAAAAAGACCCAGTACATATTAAAGGTATTGATGGTGTTGCATTTTTTAGTCCCAGTAGCATTGAGAGCTTTGACCTTGATCAACCTATAGCGGACCTTGAACTTCCCTGTTTTGCCATTGGGAATACAACCGGAAATACATTGACAGCTAAGGGGGCCCATAATGTGATCACAGCAGATCAACAAAATATGGGATCTATGTTGGAGACAATATCAAAATATTTTGAAAATGAATACAGTGACAGTACAAATTAAGAATGATCTGTTACTTCGGGCTCTTTCCGGAAATGAAGTGCCACGCCCGCCTGTTTGGATGATGCGGCAAGCAGGAAGATATCTTCCCGATTACAGAAAGTTGAGGGATAAATACTCTTTTTTTGAGCGCTGTGAGAACCCTGATCTGGTATCAGAGATAACCATAATGCCTATTGATCAGATAGGTACTGATGCTGCTATCCTTTTTTCTGATATCCTGGTAGTACCTAAAGCTATGGGATTTAATGTGGAGATAATTCCAGGTAAGGGACCAATATTGCATAAGGCCGTTCAATCCATCAAAGATGTTGAAGAGATTGAGCAGATCGATGTTCATGATCGTTTGGCCTATGTGTTACAAGGTATTCAGACTACAAAAAAAGATCTTGATGGTAGGGTTCCATTATTAGGATTTGCTGGAGCACCTTGGACAATTCTCTGTTATATGATTGAAGGGAAAGGATCAAAGAATTTTGCTCAGGCAAAAGCTTTCTGCTATGAACAACCGGATGCTGCTAAAATGTTACTCCAAAAGATCACTGATATCACTATTGATTACCTGAATGCACAAATTGAAGCTGGAGTAGATGGATTTCAGGTCTTTGATAGCTGGGCGGGTATGTTGAGCCCTGCAGACTTTAATATGCTGTCATTTCCATATATGCAGCAAATCGTAGATAAAGTAAAAGGAGCTCCATCCATTATATTTGCCAAAGGATGCTGGTATGCGATGAAGCAACTGGCCGATTCTGGGGCAAATGGTATTGGAATTGACTGGACAATGGACCCAAAGTTTGTTAGAGAACAAACAGGTAGCGAGGTGACTTTGCAGGGAAATCTTGACCCGGGATGTTTATTGGCGCCAATACCTGCTATTAAAGAGATCACAAGGAAAATGTTAAATGATTTTGGAAAAAGTAGATATATTGCAAACCTTGGACATGGGATATTGCCCAATGTTCCGGTAGACCATGCAAAAGCTTTTGTTGATACTGTTAAACAATATGAGAATAGTTAAATTTACGTTATGAGTTATCCCCTTATTAGACCCAGAAGAGTAAGAAAGAGTGATTCTGTCAGAGCTCTTGTCACTGAAACGAATTTGTCACCGGCTGATTTTATTGTCCCATTATTTGTTGTAGAGGGAGAAAAGATAAAAGAGGAGATCTCCTCAATGCCCAATTATTATAGATATTCATTGGATATGCTTTTAGGTGAAGTGCAGGAATGTGCTGGCTTAGGGCTCAAATCCGTATTACTTTTCGCAAAAGTTCCTGATGAAAGGAAAGACAATATGGGAACGGAAGCCATAAATCCTGATGGTTTAATGCAAAGAGCGATTAAGGCAATCAAAAAGACAGTACCGGAGATGTATGTAATGTCAGATGTTGCTATGGATCCATATTCTGAATTCGGGCATGATGGAATTGTAAAGGAAGGAGAGATCATTAACGATGAAACAGTTGAATTATTAGGACGTATGTCAGTATCACATGCTGAAGCTGGGGTGGATATGGTGGCGCCTTCTGATATGATGGATGGCAGGATCCTGGGAATTAGAGGCGCGCTGGAGGATAAAGGTTTCATTAATACAGGTATTATGGCGTATAGCGCTAAGTATGCTTCATGTCTATATGGGCCTTTCCGAGATGCCTTAGATTCAGCGCCGGGCTTTGGAGATAAGAAGACCTACCAGATGAATCCTGCAAATAAGATGGAAGCGATTAGAGAAGTTGCACTGGACATTGAAGAAGGGGCAGATATTGTCATGGTAAAGCCGGGTATTTTTTACCTGGATATAATTAATGAGGTGAAAATGCACTTTAAAACTGTTGTCTCTGCATACCAGGTTTCCGGGGAATATGCAATGATAAAAGCTGCAGTAGCTAATGGATGGATGAATGAACAAGAAGCAGTTATGGAATCATTGATCTCTTTTAAAAGAGCTGGAGCAGACCTGATTGCCACCTACTTTGCAAAAGATGCTGTTAAATATTTACAGCAATAAACAAAAGCTCATGGATACTTCTAAAAGTAAGGAGTTTTTTGAAGAAGCTAAGCAATATATTGTTGGTGGCGTGAATTCCCCTGTAAGGGCATTTGGATCTGTGGGGGGTACACCCATCTTTATTGAAAGTGCAAAGGAAGGAGTGATAAAGGATGTTGATGGTAATGAGTATATTGATTTCGTAGGATCCTGGGGGCCTATGATCCTAGGGCATTCTGAGCAATCACTGGTAACTGCACTTCAGCAAAAAGTGGCTAAAGGAGTTTCGTTTGGAGCGCCTACAGTTCTAGAAATAGAGTTGGCAAAGTTAATTACAGAAATGGTGCCCGGAATTGAAAAGGTTCGCATGGTTAATTCCGGAACTGAGGCCTGCATGAGTGCTGTAAGAGTCGCCCGTGGGTATACTAATCGTGAAAAGATCATAAAGTTTGAAGGATGCTATCATGGCCATTCTGATGCGTTCCTTATAAAAGCAGGTAGTGGAGCTTTAACACAAGGTACGCCAGATAGTTTAGGTGTAACTAGAGGTACTGCTCAAGACACGTTGCTCGCTAAATATAATAATATTGATGATGTGCAGGAATTGATGGCTGCTCATAAGAATGAAATTGCTGCTGTAATTATTGAACCGATTGCCGGAAATATGGGATGTATTCCTCCTGCAAAAGGATTTCTGGAGCAGCTAAGAAATTTATGTGATCAGGAGAACATAGTTTTGATATTTGATGAAGTAATGACCGGTTTCAGAGTAGCAAGTGGTGGAGCACAACAATTGTATGGAATTACAGCTGATCTGGTCACTTTCGGGAAGATCATCGGTGGCGGGCTTCCTGTAGGTGCTTTTGGTGGCAAAAAGGAAATTATGGATATGGTGGCCCCTCTCGGAGATGTGTACCAAGCAGGGACATTATCAGGGAATCCTTTAGCAATGACAAGCGGATATTTGATACTCGATAAATTATTTCGATCTGATGAAATATACAAAGACCTTGAAGAGAAAGGGGCTTATTTGACGAAAGGACTTAAGGAAGTTTTTAGTGCCAATAAGAGAGATTGTATGATCAATAGGGCAGGGTCGATGTTCAGCTTTCATTTCACTGATAAGGAAGTCCTTGATTTTGATAACGCACAGGCTGTTGATGTAAAATTATTCAATAATTTTTTCCACGAGGTTTTGCAAAGAAATGTTTATTTGCCCCCTTCTGCATTTGAATCTTTGTTCATTTCAAATGCACATACTTACGATCAACTGGATCAAACGATAAGTGTCTTTGCCGAAGCGATAAAGGCGATCAAATAAATTTCTCGGTTCTTTGAATAATTTGTTGGAATAAAATGAGAAATGCAAACCAATATAGTTGGTGGTCATTACCTTTGTATAAACAAATCAATCCAGGGTGATGTTTTGAGCAACAAATAATTTGCTAAAGTACAAGCCAAAAAACTAAACGAGTAGCAATGAAATTTGGAGAGGTTCAAAGGATAAGTAGTATAATGCTGATCCTTAACCTCCAATTTTATATACGTTAGTAATTTTGGTAGGGCATAGGCCCTTGTAAAATTGTAGATTATGCCATTAATTAATTTAAATACTAAATTTTCGACATCTTATAAAGAATTCAATTCAAAATGACAGATATTCTTACTGTGTTTGTTTTATCTTTTCTATTTCTAAAGACTTGTTGATCTTGTAGGGTGGCTTTTATATACCATCCGAATGGTTGTAAAAAAAGTGTCATTAGAATCAGTTTTTTGTTAGATTTACGCATGATCAAGTTATCTAAACCAAATAAAGGAGGTCTCTAATAACCATGTTTGTTACGAAAACTATTCCTATGTACCGAAACGAGGA
>CAZNGA010000071.1:0-16627 GCA_964572485.1 uncultured Chitinophagales bacterium | reverse complement strand
TCAAGTTGGTTCCGTTTGGAAAATCTTGAGGATAAGAAACAATATGAGGATCCCAGTTATTTCCTGTCAGTTTATGATACTCATCGTCACCTGATTTTGATGCCCTCTTATGTAGACTGTAAAAATGATCAAGCGACTGAAAGTATTGATACTTGGTTCCTTCAAAAAGGCGAATTCCCCAGCGTTCTAAACCAGACCAGTACATTGTGCTGGGTAAGATTTTCAAACTATCCTTGGCCATCTTACCGATAACGCCATCTGTTTCTTTAGCGTCCAGAAGAGACTTAATTAAGCGAAGCTCATGCCACCGCGAATATTCCTCCATTTTTTCTGAAGGAATATTTCTCTTTTCAAGCTTTAAAAAAATCCATGGAATAAAGAGCATGTATTTTGCTCGAGTATGAAGAGTTGAGGTTCCAGGAAATAAGATCTCTGAAAATGCATCCCGAACTGTCCCTACTCCCAATTCCTCACGGATTTCCCTATCTCGGAAAAGATGGAGGATCTCCATCATCCTCTGGCGGTCATCTTCAGAAAAATCTACCCAGGAGAGTGTTGAGTGCATTTGATATTATTTTAAATATATTTCCATCTCTGAGAATTTCTCTAATAATTTATTTGCTAATTCAGACTTTTTTACTAAATACTTTGCCCATTTGCTTTTTGAATGTGGATTCAAAAAAGTCCCGACTCTGTATCTCTGTCCATAATTTGACTTGATGAGAACAGCTTTTTCTTTCACTTCCACAGTAGGAATAAAAAGAATATTATCGTTAATTTCAAGAGTGAAAGGATTAAAGTAAACGATAACAACATAATAAGAATGATGAGGATTGAAAGTTTTCAAATTTATATCAGCAATAATTGATCTATTTTTCTGAAGATTAAACCTCCCTTTAACTTGTAAAAAAATCGGTTGAAAAATCCCACTTTTAACTATAATTAGATCAATACCTTCAATATCACTAACTGGTTTATAAACACTCAAAAGACCTTGACTGTATAAGACAATAAGTTCTTTCACTCTATCTTCAACAATATCTCCTTTTGAAACAGATGAGATTCCTGACAGATCTATTAACGCCTTTGCTTCTTTTTCACCTGAAATATCATCTTGTGATTTTTCAGCTTGCTCAAATTCTATTCTGAATGAATAGAGTGGCTCCTTTAATAATGTTACAACAACTTCATCGCCTGGATTTGCGGCATGTTTCCTAAACCAACTAGTGAGTCCAAAAAGTCTGCGATATGTTGAGTTGTAGCTTGATGTAGTTGCTTTCTCCTTTTGATCAAAAAACAAAATAACCTTCCTGTTCTCATCGGGCATTAATTCTATTCCCTGACTTGGTATATGTAAAAAGCCTTTTCGTATTTCTACTTCAATCAATTTTCGTTTAAATCTTTTTGTCATTGTGAGGACTCCTTATACGAAAAATATTATTTTTATATCTGACGTACACACCTATCTATGTGTCAACACATGAGTTAAATTTTTAGTGTTCGTTAAAATTCATGAACTTATTTACCAAGATAGACACCCAATTCAGATAGAAAGCTATTAAGTACTTGTTCATCATTCAAACTTACAGCTGTAATATCCATCACATGAAATCCCAACATCCTCAATTTTGCCCTTATGATATTGTCCTTTCGGATCTGATCTGGCTTGCCATGAATTTTTTCAGACATTCCGTCTATATAAATGAGCACCTTTTTGTTAGGATAAGCAAAATCCGCTATCGTATAACCGCCATCAGCAAAATCCACTCTAAATTGATCCTCAGGCAAAGGAAAAGCCCTTTCTTTCAAGATATCAATAAATTTATCCTCAGCATCACTTTCACCAGGCTTTGGTTCTTTTTTCATATATTTAGGCGGAATATCCATTGATTTCTTTAATTCACCCAACAAATCAGCCAACATAGTTTCAGCAGTAAAACGATTCAGCTCTCCATGAAATTGCTGATTTCTGAAATGCAACAAACAAGAATAGCAGGCTTCTTCACACTTGCGTGGGCAATTTGTTACAAGCTTAATACCAGCTTCAATAATTGAATTCCAATATTTCATGATCTGTGGAATAAAACCAGATCCACCTGGGACCGGATCATAAAATACAATCCAACGCTTTTCATTGCTATCTGTTTCAATAAATCCCTCAACTTCAGTCTTTCCCATTTCAAGAACTTCACTTGCACCCAATCTTAATCCTTCTAAAATATTTACAGTCTGCCCATGCTCATCATAAGGCCCTAACCGTAGAGTTTCTGATCTAAACTCCGTTTTTAAAGCCACTCGTTTGATATTATTTATTGAACATGACTTTCTATGTGATTCAACAAATCGCTCAATTTCTGCATCCGACATGAAAGGATCTCTAACCGCTCCACAAACAGGACAAAGAGGAAAGCCCATCTTATTCAAATCTCTACTGAGAATTCTCGTTGGTCCAATGTTAATTAAACACAATTTCTGATTTAATAAGTGCATGAAGTCTTTTTGGCTTATCTTTCCTGCTTCTCCACCGTGGTGATCGTGAATTGGCAAGCCATATATATTGAAAGCCACTCTCCTGCGAAACATTTTGCGATCATCAATCTTTTCCAACTCATAAAGTTCGACTTCTGTAAGTCTACACATATCAATTTCTTTTAAACTAGATGATCCTCCTTCGCTCTCTTGAGAGTCCATACTAAAAATTCTATCCAGATTAGGATCATATATAATTGGATCAAAGTAAGAATTTCCAGTATCTGGCAACTGACTCGATCCAAATTGCCTGAAATTTATTCGCCCGATTCTAAAAACATTCTTATTGGCATATACAAAATTAGATGGAGTTAATTCTCGTATAGCGACAGTAACCGGTCTTCTCAATTCAATAAAGGGATCAATACACTGGGCAAAAACTCCCTCACGGGACAAAGCGTATCCTGGCAAAAAGCCGTCTCTGGCTAAATATGAAAGACTATAATTATCCCGATTATCTCTCTGATAAGCTTCTATTGCATTATCTAAAGATTTCCTTTCTTTTTTTTCCTCCTCACTCAAAGCTTCGTTTTCTGCTCTTCTGTTCAGCTCTTTAATTCGATCGCGAAATGTGGCTATGCGATTGAAAAATTTGTTTGTATGCTGTGTCAAGCTTGACGAAAAAGTGTTTAGAGCAAGTGATGAAAATTCAGTTTCAACTGCCTCCCTATCCCCCTCAGGCCAAGAATCATAAAAGACCTCCCTCAGTGTCGATTCTATCCTTGGCTTATTTGCTCCAATTAACGCCTGGAGATCAGAGAAGTTTAATGGAATTTTGTAATATTTGAAACGAAATTTATCTTTATTACCAGGATCAGGATATTTCTGACCGATATAAGATAGAATAAATGTCGGAAATGCTTTATTTAGGATGTTCTTTTGTTCTTCATCTAGAAATTCCCTTAATCCTGTTAAGATAGTTGAATGAATATGTTTCGTAATCAATGGTTCATTCTGAAGACTGAATGCAGGAACTTTCACCAATCCCTCGATCATTTCTTCAGGAGCTTCAAAAAAGTACTGATCATGATGATTACCTCGGCAATATGTAAAAACAGTTGCTATACGATGCCGCCTTCCTGCTCGTCCTGAGCGTTGTTCGTAATTAGCAGTCGATGGGGGGGCATTTCTCATGAGAACCATTTCAAGCTGCCCGATATCCACTCCCAATTCCAGGGTGGGTGTACAGACAATACAGTTGTATTTTCCATCTTTTTTCTTAAATTCCTGTTCCACTTCGATGCGTTTTTCAGTTGGAATTTGAGCAGAATGTTCCCATGATTTAAGAGGGACAAAGGCCATCTGTGTATACTGATAAACATCAAAGTGCTCAGGATCTCTGGTTGTCCCCTTCAATGTTCCTTTGCAGTTATATTCGGTGCATTTTTTTGTTGGGAGAGATGTTGCATGAGCGCGTCTACATGAGCTACAGAGAAATCTGTCTTCTGTTTCTTTTATGCCGATTTTATTAACATTGATTTGAAAAGCTTGTGCAGAGATTGGAATCTGTTTTATATTGCCGTGGATTCTCCTTTTCAATCTGGCTTTCACAAACAGTTCTTTTTTCTCAAAAAGCTCCCATAGCCCAGCCAGAAATCCATCTCGATGTTGACCAAAGTCATCTCGCTCACGAAATTCGGAGTTTACTGCTTTACTGATTATGAGTTGTGCTCCAGAACGTCCGTTTGGAGCAATTAATCCGCATGTAAATCTTTTACTGCTATCACTTTGCGGAAGTGAATGAAGAACTAATACTTGAGGGAACCAGTAATCTTGAATTTGAATAATTCCTTTGCGTACCTGTTTATCCTGATAGCCCCAGCAACGTTGAAAAAGTGGGTCCGAAATTGTTCCTTTACGTCTGTAGTAATCGAGAACCAGACAGACTATTTTGAGAACGTCTTCGTCCTGAACTCCAAATACACTTGCCCAATGCGAAAAAAAATCAGGCTCCGTTTCAATATCCAAAGCATGATAAATAATCTTCGCTAATCCAAGATTTTCTACGCCAATTCTCCTTTGTTGTACTGTTCCAAATTCTTCAAGCAGGAACCATTTCACTTGGATTTCGTCATCTTCTTGTCCCCAGGGAAGTCGTTTGAACAATCCTAATCTGATGGCTTCCTCAACAATTTCTTCAGCCAATTTTTCTAAAGACCAAACTTTATCTTTATCTTTTTCAAGGATGGAGTAGAGCAAATGCCGCAAGCGAAATCGCTTCGAACGCTCTGTCATCCAGCCAGCTTGAAATGCTGCATCCTGCCTACTATCTGCAAACACAATTAATTTTTGCAATTCTTTTTCAGGCATAGCCCCCAAAAGCGACTGAGCCAGAATATGCACATCATAAACTTCGCTTGAATTTGTCGGTATAAGATTGCTCTTTGAAGAACCACAAGAAGGGCATTGAGTTATGTTTTCATCATGAAATATCAGCACTTCAGCCAGATACTCTGAACCTTTCCTGCGGCATTTTTCATTCTGGCACAAATCTGAAAGCTGCTCGTGAAGAGTTCCGCAGGATCGGCAAATGTATCCTTTATCTGGCTTTCCTTCTTCATCAATCATAGATACCAACTCATTGGTAATATATGCGATTGTTTCGCCAACAGATTCGACATCACGTTTGTCCAAAGGAGGCCTTGATTTTTGATATCCCTGTGAGGAAGACTCTCCTGAAATGACATCCGTTTCCACATACAATTTGAAATAATGCTGACCGCAACTTTTGCACAATATAAGAGGCAAAGGAAAGGAGTCAGAATCTGTTCGTGCCTTTTCTAAACCAGAATATAATTTGATTTCATCGGTTTCTAAAGTTCCCCAAATGCCTTGAAGGCCACTCACAAAGTAATGAAGCTTAGGCCTTAGAAGTGGCTCCCCTTCCCTTAGGGCCAAAGCTCCAACGGTTAAATAAGCGATGACTTCGCAAATGAGATCATTTTCATCTTTATCTTTTCTTTCTCCAATTGATTTTATTCTTTCGAGGACTTCTCCAATTAGCTTAGATTCGGTAAAAATTTGTCCAAGCTGATAAACCAATCTATTATTCTTTAGAAGATTGAATAAACGGTCCATGTTTGTTGAGGCAATTGGGGATTCTCTTCCACAGAGTTCCTCTGTTATCGCCAGCAAATCATCTGGGATATCCTCAACTTCCTCCTTTAATTGTGTAGCTCGAGCAATATTCAGTAATCTCGTTAGCAATTCTTCTGGATTGGGAGGGAACGGTGGAATATAGGCCATTTCACCTGGCGGATCTGGCTTTTTATAAACTTCTGTTATTATATCAATGTAGTCTTTGTTTATACCAAATAGCCTATAAGCAAATTCTCGAGATAATTTTTCAGGATTCTCCTTACCTTTGTTGTTGCTGATAGTGGCAGAAGTGCCAATGCATATCACCTCTTCTGGATTTTTTCGGGCTACATGACGTATTCGTCTCACTAAACAAGCAACCTCAGACCCCAGCTCACCAGTATAAGTATGTATTTCGTCTAAGACCATAAATCTTAAAGGTGCGTTTCTGAAAAGATCTATATCCTTATCTCTTAGAAGCAAATATTCTAATTGATTGTAGTTTGTTAACAGAATCCTAGGAGTTTTGCCTGGATCTAGGATATCCGCGCGCGAGTAGCATTCCTCCCAGGGCAAAAGCATAAAATCTTCATCTTCATTGAGCTTTCGAATTTCTTCCTTTGTGTATGCTCGAGGATGTTCCATTTTAGGGATATTATAAGAACTTTCATTTGGGGTTTCCCCTGTATATCGCGCAAATCTGACACCTGTCCCGGCTAACATAATTCTCATCCGCTTTAACTGATCATTCACAAGTGCATTCATTGGATAAACAATGATTGCCACAATCCCAGGTGTTGATTTTTCCTCTATGAGATGCAGACATTGATCAATTATTGGCAAAAGGAATGCTTCGGTCTTTCCAGATCCCGTTCCTGTTGAGACAATCGTGTGCTTCCCAGATTTTATAGATCTAATAGCTAATTCTTGATGCTTATGCAGAGACTCAAAAGGAAATAATCCTGTCAGCGCAGGATGAAGATTAAGGTCTTTTTCCTGTATAAGATCTTCGATTCCAGGACCTTGTTCAAATGGTTTATTTAGGAAGACATAGGGGCCTTTTGACAATAGTCTTTCGCCACCTAATCCATGTTGCAATATGTCTTTAAATTGTTTTTCCAGATCAGGATGTGCAATTGGAAAAGTGCTCAAAAGATAGCGTCCGTATTGATCAATAACTTCTTTTCCTGTTTGAATTGGATTAAGTGGCATTGTTTAACCTCATTTAAATAGATCTTGTTGCTCTTCTTTTACTTGAAACTTTTTCGGTGCAGATTTCTCATATTTCTTCTTTCCTTTTTTATCGTGGAGGCCTTGCTTCACTTCCTTTTCATATCTTTGGTGATTAAGTTCAAGCATGCGCTCCAAGACTTCCTCTTTTGCCTCAGGAGAGATGGTGAATCTGATCTCGTCCACTCGTTTCCCTTCTTTATTTAATGTGGAAGAAACGACATAGAAATCATGGTTCAATTGTAAATCAGTCCAGCCATAAACGTAAGAAGTCTCTGCATCCATTTTAATTTGCAGGTCTCTCAAACTATGAATACTCTCTTCCTTTTCTTCAGGATCGTTGAACCTATTGTAAATTTGAGTTAGGCCCTCTTGAAAATTTTGCATGACATTTTGTCTATGAGTATAATATGCTTCACCAATCTCATTTAACGATTCAACCGATTGCGGAAATGGAAATGTTTCAAAAGCATCGGAGGTAATATACTTAAGTCTTGTTTCTAAAGTTGAACAATATTTTTGTGCCCATATGCTATGAAAATTAGATTTTAATAGTGCAAATACATTGTAGCTTTCAAAGGTAATTATTTTTACAGCGTGAGAAAATACGAAATTAGCATTTGAAAAACAAAACGTGTAGTGTTTAGTAGTTTCTGGAATTACCAATACCCTTTCTTTTCCCGATATAACAGAGTAAAGCTTTGGCCTTTTTTCTGCATATATCCACCACTTTAAATACAGGGGATATCTAAGCACAAATTCTTCATTTATATCCTTTCGTGTTCGTTCAGGTTTTACTCTATCCTCAATAATTGCTAAGCAATCTGGATAATCAGCTGCGACCGGATTTGGATAGTCTCTTGGGACAACTCCGTTCTGTAGCCACTTTTTTTTCTCGGCAGAAGAAGCGGATGTCCACATACCATCTGTATTACGATTTAAAGGCCAATCATGAAAATTGATCACCCAACGGGAAGGAGATTGATCTCGGCGGTTATTTATGTCCTCACCATTAAGATACTGAAATAGGACATCTATGTTTTTTGAATTCTTCTCAATAAGAGCTTTAGCCTCCTCTGGGTTTAAGACAAAACCTTGTCCTAATACGATGGATCCTTGGAAACTCTTATTTTCATTTGCTTTTAATTGGAATGGCTTTTTTAAAATTTTAGATTTATCTAAAAAGAAAGAAATATAATCAACTTTAAGTTTGTCAATTATTTTTTGAAATGAATATTTCCCTTTTGATATATGAACTTTTGCAACATGCACTGCAGCTATACCTGGCCAAGCCATTGTTGGCACAGCATTGTAAATATCTCCCCCACTTTGAATAATTTGTTCTAAACCAACTTCTCTAGTATCCCCTTGAGCTATTGTATTTGTGGCAAGTAATCCTAAGTTTCCATTTTCTGCAAGGTGATCAAAACTATTTAAAAAAAAGTATGCGCACAAATCAGAAGATCCCTTACGTCCTTTGGCAAGAACATCTACTAAATATTCTCTGTAGGGAATTCCAAACAAGCCTGTTATATGTTGACCGCCTTTAAAAGGTGGATTTCCTATGATACCGTCAAATCCGCTTTTTCCTCTTAGGAACACTTCCGGAAATTCAAAATACCAATGGAAGGGCCTACAGTGATTTAATTGTGATTTAGCTGTCTTCTTTAAAGTTTCAATATTATTTTGTTCGTCTAAATATCCAATGAAGGTATCTCTATTTGATGCAGTTAGACTTTTTTGTCTTTTGCTATCAGCGCTCTCTAATACAGGAGCAATAACAAGATCTCCGGCAACCTTGAGCAAATCAAGGAGTAATTCTGATTCCTGCAAGATCTTAGCTTTATATTCTGCATCTTCAACCTCATTTACAACAATTTTCTTGAGCTCTTTTCGGAGTTCGATAACGCGATTTAGATTTTTTATGACTTTTTCTGAGCTAAATGCCATTTCTTTGGATTTTGTTAGCGACCAATGTTGTAGTTGCTCTAGATTAACTCCAAGTAGCGAATCTCCTTCCTTTAAGGCGTGTTTTAAGAATGTGAATGGTTTATCTTTTGAGAAAGTGACAAGCCAGAGTGAAAGTTTTGCCATATCTACGGCAAGTGAGTTAACATCCACACCGTAAATGCAATTATCAACTATCAATCGTTTAGCTTGCAGTTGTCGTTCTTCTCTTTCGATGGGCAAAATGTTTTCTTCATCTTGTGGTTTTGAAGGTGTGCCGTAAGGCGTTATAGGGACATCAGGATTTTGAGCCTCAAAATTATCCCAACTTTCCACTAGTCTTTCAGATAGATACCGTACTGCCTGGACTAAAAAGGCACCAGAACCCATAGCTATATCTGCAACTTTGAGATCCAAAATTTCACTGGGAGTTATTAATCCACTTTTCGTGTCTGGATTTTCATATACCAATGGGGCAAGGGTGTTTCTTACAATTGGCTCGGTTAATACTTGGGGAGTATAATGTGAGCCAGTTGCTCTTCTCGTAGCTCCTAATCCTACATAATGCTCACCGGGAAAAGCAATAAAATTCAGATCAATTAAATTGGCATAAGGAAGAAGCTGTTCATAAAAGTTTTCTCCAGCTAAATCTTTTATTTTTTGCGAGGTCTCGATATTCGGAGCTTCTTCCATTGCTTTTTTTATTGCCGGAATTGATCGATCTGTGATTTTCTTAAGCCACTTTTCAAAATCTCTTTCCTTATTTTCAATTAGTATCCTTATTGGAAGTTTTACATCATCTTTTGCTTTTAGTTTGATTGTTAATTCATCTGCTTTTAGGATTGTGTGATCAAGGAGCCCTTCATACATATAACCAATCTGCTCAACATCAAGCGTGTTATAGCTAACTCGTTGATTAATAATTTCCTTACCTATTTTTGCGCGTGCATAAGTTAACTTATGGAGAATCTCGTGTATTGTTCTGTTTGGCATTGATAATCGGGGATCTTCAAGAATAGATTTGGTGTTTCCTTTTGAGCTAAATCTTTCTGGATCAAATAAACTTCCACCATAAGCTCTCAAATTAAGCTCAGAGAATTCGCACCCATCATGAATGAGTCTGAAAGTTGCTAACAATGACTGCCAAGCATCTATTTGTTTAGATAGCAAATCTGGATTAGCCATGAAAGTTTGTTGCAGAGTGAATGCTAGATGATTGACTCCATAGGCGCGGTCATAGAGCACTTCTCCGTGTGGCAGCAGTCCATTTTCCTCTGCAAAAAGAAGAAAAACGATCCGCATCATTACAACAATGGCCATCTCGTATAATTCTTCGCTAGAAAAGTCTTGTAATAATTCACCATTCGATAATCTGTCGAGGCGATCGATTTCACAAACAAATATTTCGATTGCCTCACGAACCTGAATCCCTAATTGATCTGCTATCTCGATCTGTTTTTCCTGACTATCCTTAATCAGTTCAATGAGCAGGTGTTTCCCGGAATCATCAAAAAGCCTTTCTCTATTGAGTATCATTCTAAAGGCATTTAAGGTAGCGCGTTCATCATTCCAGACTTGAGATGTCCAAGTCATATGTGTGGTATTTAATCCGGGCTCTGAATACATAAGCCGCCACTCTAAGCCATTAGTAAGGAGGCCTATCCTTGATTCGGTTTCTCGTAGGATCCTGTCGAGTTTTGTTGAAGGGGACACTTTCCATCTTCCAGGTGTTCTATCTGCTTTATCTAAATTTTGGTCTACATCTAGAACTGTAACTATTATGTTAATTTTTCCATTCTGTTGGATGATTCGAGATGGTCTAAGAGTTTGGCAAAATTGATCAAGCTCAACGCATGCCGTTTCTGGCAGGTTATCTGATTTTTTCCAATCGCTAGATGGAATTTCCAAGAAATCTTCTAAAATAAAATTTATCCATTGTCTTGAATTTTTTTGCTTTGCTTCCCTAGGTGAAAGCATAAACCGTTCAAACTCGTTGCGGAATCTTTTGAAGACATATGGATCTATGGGAGGCGGGCCATTAGGAAATTCTGTTTGCAATACGGGTTCACTCAATAATAGACCGGACATTTCAACTGATGACAACCACTGATGGCTTTGATGAGTCTGATATCCTTTTCTTTTTATTGCCATTGTTTCATCAAAGTTTCTGGAATCAAGTATAGAAGCCCTGTCGAATAGGTATGAATATGTTTCACAATGTATTGTTTTTTAATTTGGGCAGGACGATCTTTTCTTTCTGTTGCCAGCTGGTCTAAACGTCGTTCCAGCCACTTCATGTCCTCTTCGAATTGTTGTTCTTCCTCGAAATCAAATTTTAGTTGCCCTAGATCTTTCTTTTTCTTCTCAATATTCATACGCTTACGAATTTCTTCAATACGTTCGTTTATTAGAATCTTGATTTGTTCAGCTTCTTTTTCTGCACGTTCAGCTAACAATTGTTTTATGCGGTCTTGTTCGCCTTCGACAAATGAATCCATTTTTTTTTGCAGGATTTGTTTATGTGATGGAAACCACATCCTCAATCTTCTCGCTAATTCTTTAGGTATATGCTGTTGGTCTCCCTCAGATGTTATCAGTTTTTGAATTTCATAAATGGGAAGTGGATCAAGCTGGGTTTCGGAAAAATAACCTCCAACGTTCACGAGTTGTTCGTGTAATTTCTGCCCATACGTATTAATCACCACCACTCTGGCAATTCCAACAATCAAAGGCTTATGAAGCTCACCATCAGTGACAACTTTATAGGAAACACGTTGGATCTCCTTTCCAGAAGAAAGGCTTGTTGACCACATATTAGAACGGAAAATACCAAGAGCCCTTTTAAGAAGAGGATGGTTCATATGTATTAAGGAGACATTTTTTCTTTCCTTGAGCATTTCTGGATCAAATATTATGGGTTTTATTCTTCCTTTAGCATCCTTGAGTGCTTTTTTTACATCATGCCAGTCTTCAGGAATATCTTGAGTTTTAAGTAGGTATGCTTGGTTTCCATTTGATATATGGATCACTTCGAAACTGAACTGTTTTCCAAGCGCTACCCCTATGGCTTCTTCTACGACTTGTTTCATTCGTTCAGGCGTATAATTGAGAGACTCTCGCGCCTCTTTGATCTGATTTCTTACTTTATGAATATCTTGTGATAACTTCATATAAGATTTTGTTTCTTCCCGCACAGTTTTGATTCTGAGCTCTGAATATGAATATGGCACGCTTTCTCTTAGCATTCGCTGTTCAACTTCTCGCTCAATTAAATCCCCAACTCCGCCGATATCTTGACGTTGAGTCTTCATTTTATTGATTATTTGCTGCAAATAATCACTATCAACATGGTTCGTGTAGAAGAAATGATGGCAGAAAACCTCAGGAGATTTCTGTCCATGACGATCGATTCGTCCATTTCTTTGTTCCATTTTGTTTGGATTCCAAGGGATTTCATAATGAATGAGATAGCGGCAATGATTTTGAAGGTTTAATCCTTCAGATGCAGCATCAGTGGCTAGAAGTATTCGCACCGGATTTTCTTCTGGAGAAGCTTGAAAAGCAGTCTTTATCTGCTGCCGGTCTTTTTTAAGCATCCCGCCAATCAGTGTAAGAATTCTTTCATTATGATCAATTTTTTCTAAAAGCTTCTTTAAATAGTCTAAGGTATCTTTGTATTCTGTGAAAATAATGAGTCTTTCATTATTCCATTTGTCCTTCTCAAACATATGTTTTCTGATCCAACTAATGAGTTCATTTGCTTTAGTATCTTGTTTATTTTGGAGGTTTGAACTTAGGTCCCAGAGGATTGCTAGATATTTGTCCTCTTCTGATGTGATTTCTCCAAAAAATTTCGTACTCTCTTGGAGTGCTTGTTCTTCATATGTAGATTTTTCTGTGTCGTCGTCCCAGTCTTCCTTGGCTTTTCGGTGCAGGTTGCTGAAAAGAACTTCATCTTTTTGTTTTTCCTGGGGAATACATTCTCCTGGCTTCGTTATGTTGTTTATATGGACCTCTAATGATTTATAAAAGGCAAATGGACTGCTTAGAAGTCTCTTTTTTAGAAGAGTCAATGCAAATCGGATAGGAAGCAGATCCCGCTTTGCTTGAGTTCTACTAAGACGCGATTCTCGATAAAGCTCAAAGTATTTAAAAAGTTTTCGTTCTGGGTGATTATCATCCGAAGGCAGATCAACAGTTATTTTTGGAACATTCCGTGTAGCAAATTTTTTACTGGCTCCCTCTTTTATAATGTCATCTTTTAATCTTCTTATCATAATAATATCACGTTGTTTTGGATCAATAAAAGGTCCTCTAGAAAATCGCAACGGATCCAGCATCTCTAAAAGGGCTGTGAAGCTGGGAGTAAATCCGTTATGAGGTGTTGCAGTGAGAAATAGCCGATTTTCAAATTCACTGACCATTTCACGACCCATTTTAGTTCGGTCGCTATCTTTCACATATTCATTTCTTCCTGCGGGAGCTAAATTATGAGCTTCATCGATTATTAGTAAGTCCCAGTCCTTTAGGCCTGCCTTTTTTGTTTCTGGATTTAGGCTGTTTTTAAAGCTGACCAAGTTTTGTTCACGCTTGAGGAAGTCCATCGACGTAATTAGACGTGGATAGCTGTTCCAAGGATTGACACGGATTCCATATTCCTTACGAAGTCGGAATATTGATTCACGGTCAATGATCTGGAACTCCAAATTGAATTTTTCTAACATTTCTTCTTGCCACTGATTCATTAAGGATGCTGGACATATAATCATGATGCGGCGGATACGGTGGCGAGCAAGCAGCTCCTGGACAACAAGTCCGGCTTCGATGGTTTTCCCTAGGCCAACATCATCAGCAATCAGAAGATTTACGCGCGACATTGTGAGTGCGCGTACTACAGGTTCAAACTGATATTCTTCAATTTCTATTGCTCCCATAAAAGGAGACTGAAGAGGAGGACCTTCAATGAGTGAACTACAAGACCATGTAATCGCACTTGTATAGGCCTCGAAGAGGGAGAGAGAATCCCATTTTTCAGGTTTTGGGAATCCGATATCTGTATGGACTGATTTATTGACTTCAAGTTCCCAAATCAGATCCAGAGATTCCCCAAGACGGTCATCATCAATGCACTCTAGAGTGAGTTTATGAGAACGATGTTGAGTTTCTCGATCGATGTGAAGATCAATATCCTGAACAATAAAAAATCGATTCCTTACTTGGACAAGCCGGCCTTGTTCAGGTAAAATTTGAGAGCTCATTTTGTTTATCTAAGAATTAGTGTTTACGAATCTTATAATCGTTTCATAAGCCAAACTAAGTTTGAATTTTAACTTCAATTGCTCAGTAGGTGATAAGAATTTGTTTTGACTTCCACCTTTTTCGTCATAGGGGTGAGAGCCAGGCAAAGTATTTCGTCTTTTATTTGTTTCTCTTAACGAATCAGCAATTCTTTTATATTTTATTGAAAACCTATTATTTTTATCTAAAAGAGATCCAAATTTGATGTTTCTTCCCATTTTATCTTTTAATCTTATAACTCCTGGTAATCCAGATTCCTTCAAATAGGCTATAAACGCTCTTAGTAGTGCATCATTGAAGGAATTTTGATGACTCAACCAATTTGACCTGCCCGCCTCATATAATTCATCAGCTTGTATCAATATTTGTAGAGCATGGACATATTCTTGTCCAAATACGACTCTCCATTTTTTTGTATTAGGAATTCCATATCTACTTACTAAAATATCACTAATTTGGTCAACATTTGTGCGTGAGCGTCTGGCGATAATCCCAAGTCTTCTAAATACATTTTGAGTTTGAATTGGCAATTCAGAAATCCGAATTCCAAAATCTCTATGGGTTAGATTCCGCTTCAAGAATTGTTCAGCAAGCATTATCCCAGATTCAAAATCTTTGCTTTTCAAAATATAAGATAATAGATTATTATGTTTATCAGTAAAGATTTCTTCAGGTAGAATCGGTATTAACAACGCTTTGACAACCGTAGGTTGATTTTTCAACATGCTCGAAAATTTTCCCAGTCTTTGCCGCTGACACTCTAATAAAAAGGCATAAATTCCCCATCGCAGAATCATAGAAACATGTCTATTTTTTAATTCTTTTTTTGTGTAAGGGAGAAGTAATGACAATACTTCAAGGGAACCAATTCTTGCTAATATTTGCCATAATTCCCCGCGTACATATTCATAAGGCATACCTCCCAATAGTATTACGTGTAATTTTCTTTCTATGACTTTACTTTTGCTATAATTTGATAAATAGACAACAAATGAATCAATCTGCTCAGGATGACGTGGAATCAAAGCTAAAACTTGTCGCAATAATTTTTTTGACTTAGGTGCCCGAAATAATACAAAGCGTGCCATGGATTTATCAATTATTTCCAGCGGTCTTCCTGAAAGAGATTCGGAAAATTTCTTTTCTGCCTCACTACTTGTCATTTGCTGTCGTTCACTACCATCAGGAAATTCGTAGGGTGGAGGAAGGCTTGGCATTATATCAAGCATCTGTTCTGGAGATTTCGCTTCTCTTATTTTAAATTTTCCTCCTTGAGGAATTAGTCCCATATTTCTACAAACTTCTTCCATTTTTAAAACTGAATCCTGCGCCTCATTTCTAGTTCTTCCAAATATTCTTATATCATCTACATATCGAACATAACCGACGTTTTCCTTCATCATTATTTCATCCAAAGGCAATAAAAAACATTCTGCAAAAAAATCAGATGCAAGAGGACCCTGAGGTATCCCGTGCTCTATATAACTGCTATTTCCTATTGAACTCCATACCCGAAACCAACTCTTAACCAATGACCAAGTGTCTTGATCGCCTCCCCTCGGAGAAATTAGCCTTATTAATGTAGAATGAGATAATGTGTCATAGAAAGCAGCAAGGTCAAAATAAGCAATCCACTTAAATCCTTCGTAGAAATAATCAATACACTTTTGTTGAAATGTTGAATAGCTAATATGCCAATCTTGAAGAAAGAACTTAGAATCTTTTAAATCAGAGAGAAGATTGCTGAAAACCTGTGAACATTCAACTTTTTTTCTTCTTTCAAATAATTTATTTGCATAAATATTTGCTACACTTTGAAGTACGATTTGATCTTCAATTGAAAGAAGCGTTAAAGGACGTTGCAAACCGGTTGGTTTTGGAAAGAAAATCCTATCTGGCGTAGTTGGTCTCCAAGCACCTTTAAGACGTTGATGAAGATGATTTATGTTTTCTCTGTAAGCAATTTCATATGCAAGATAAATGGGTCGATAAATTTTCTTATATTGAAGGTTTCTTCCAGTTACAATTCTTCTCCAAGCTAGTTCTAAGTTATTTTGGGAGATTAGCTTGTTATAAATCATGTTTTTAGATCAAAAAAGACATGATAGTTTCTCATTTATTCCCAATATGCAATTTTAAGAATAAATGATTAATATTTTCTTGTATTTTCAGATTAAATTCCCCCTATCATATAAACACCGTTTTTTTATTGATAAATCTATAACATAGACAATAGACTCTGTCAAAATGTCATTTTAAATTATAAAATAAAGCAAGAAAATATATTTTAATGGTTATTAGGATTCTCTACTCTTATTTTTGTTGATTTCAATATAATAATAACATGAATATAGTTGAAATTCGTGCTGTTAGAAAAAGGGCGAAAACAAGAAAATCATGGGTTTGCCCAAGCGGTAAAATAGGGACAGTTGAGGAGTTGGCCCAAGAATAATACCTGCAAGAGAGAGCCTTCACTGGATGTCTCATACTATGTTAAATTTCACATTATTTTAACCCATAATTCTCACATTAAATTACCTTATTT